>NZ_NFKZ01000009.1:0-49976 GCF_002160635.1 Lactobacillus gallinarum | reverse complement strand
ATATTTTACAGGGAAGTCGAACGTATGTCTCTATTTTTAGAATAAAAAAAGCTGACTGCTAGGTCAGCTTGGCCCTATCCATCCCCGCATTAAAATACGGGGATTTTCGGGCGTTTTTCGTTAAATAAAGCCAAGGCTTCATCAAAAATCTTTTGTCCTAATACTTTATCACCAGTTTTTTGTTGTAAATATCTCAATGTAGGCTCAAAACCGGTTGCCAATAGTTTATTATTCTCAGATTTTTGATAGTCAAAACCATATTTTGCCAACACTTCTTTACGTGTCTGGAAATATAATGTCTCACTATCAACTAGCGTTCCATCCATATCAAAAAAAGCCACTTTTTTATTTTTTAAATCCATTTTACTTTCCTTATATCCTTTTGCTTTTTATGTAACCTCTTTCATTGTAACAAATTAAAAAAGCATATTCTTACTCGAATATGCTTTTTAACTAGATATTGTCTAATATACCAGGTTCACTCGGATCATCTTTAATTGTGACATCAGCTCCAAGTTGACGAAGCTTCTCTTGTACACGATCATATCCGCGCAAAATATTGCCAGCCTTATCAATTACAGTAGTACCATTTGCCATTAATCCGGCAATCATTAAGCAAGCACCAGCTCTAATTTCACCAGCTGTTACTTCAGCTCCATGAAGTTGCTTAGTTGGATGAGCCAAAATAATATTATCTTCAACTTTAATATCGGCACCCATCTTCTGTAATTGTGGAATATGACCATTACGTTTTGGATAAATATTATCGATTACTACGCCTTCACCTGATTTAGCAGTTAAAAGAAGCGGTGTAATTGGTTGTTGAAGATCAGTCGCAAAGCCAGGATACACGTCTGTCTTTACTTGTACCATCTTTAAGTCCCCTGCTGGGTAAACATAAAGTGAATCTTCATCTGCGTCAATTACTACACCCATTTCTTCTACCTTGGCTAAGTAAGAATCCAGGTGCTCCTCAATAATATTATGAATGCGAATACCATTACCAATGCAAGCAGCCAAGGAAACATAAGTACCTGCTTCAATTCGATCAGGAATAATTGTATGTGGAATTTGTGCTTTAAGCATATCCACACCTTCTATTCTGATAGAATCAGTTCCGGCACCACGAATTACTGCGCCCATATTGTTCAAAAAGGTCGCTAAATCAATAATTTCTGGTTCTTTGGCTGCATTTTCAATAATAGTTTGGCCTTGTGCAGTTACACTGGCCATAATAATATTCATAGTTGCACCAACAGACGGCATTTTCAAATGGATTTTTGCCCCATGCAATCCATCTTCTGGTGCTGTAATTACAATTTGATCATTTTCATTTTTTACGCTGGCGCCTAGAGCTTCAAAGCCCTTAATATGTTGGTCAATAGGACGTGGTCCAATATCGTCACCACCAGGGAAGCCTACTACTGCCTTGCCAAAACGACCGAGAAGCGCACCCATGAAGTAATACGATGCACGCAAACTCTTAATCTTACCAGCTGGTAATGGACTCATCTTAATATTCTCTGGATCAATACGTAATGTGGTTTCTCCAAAATCACAATGTACATCCATCTCGCTTAATAAATCCATTAAGTTGACAACATCAGCAATCCTTGGGACGCCTTCCAAAGTTACTGGTGTTCTTGACAAAATCGATGCTGGAATGAGCGCAACTGTAGAGTTCTTTGCGCCACCAATCCAAACGTCACCTTGTAGAGGCTTTCCACCATGAATAATCATCTGCTTCATTGGCGAAAACAAATCCTTTTCTTTTACTTTCAATTAATCATAATAATGTTAAAGGAAATTTGAGAAAAAAACAAGAGCCGAGGTCCCTCAACTCTTGTTTTCTTAAGATTTTGTATAATTCAAGTGATTATTCATTAAAATTCTTGTGCTGGAAGTCCACTAGCTGCACCGATAAATGATTTAAATAATCCTTCTGGACGTTGTGGACGACTCAAAAATTCTGGGTGGTATTGAGCTGCAATAAAGAACTTCTTCTTTGGCAATTCAATGATTTCAACCAAATGATTATCTGGTGATACACCTGAGAATACCATACCAGCTTTTTCAAATGCTTCACGATATTTGTTGTTAAATTCAAAGCGGTGACGGTGACGTTCTTGAATTACATCTTGATCATCGTAAGCTTCACGAGTCTTAGTACCCTTCTTAAGAGCAGCTGGGTAAAGACCTAAACGCAAGGTACCACCAATATTTTCTTCATCACGCTTATCAGCCATGATATCGATAATATTGTTCTTACAATGTGGTTCTGCTTCAGTAGTATTAGCATCTTCAAGATTCAAGATGTCACGTGCAAATTCTACACTAGCCATTTGCATACCTAAGCAAATACCCAAGAATGGAATATCATTTTCACGAGCATACTTAATAGCAGTGATCATACCTTCAAGACCACGAGTACCAAAACCACCAGGTACGATTAAGCCATCAGAGCCTTCCATGATCTTAGCAATGTTATCGTCAGTAATATCCTCTGCTTGAACCTTATCTACATCAATCTTGGTGTTGTAAAGGTAACCAGCATGTTGCAAAGCATCAGTTACTGAGATGTAAGCATCTTCAAGTTCTACATACTTACCAACCAAAGTAATCTTAGTGTGGTGCTTCAAGTTCTTAGCACGTTCATCAAGCTTCTTCCAAGCTTTCATATCTGCTTCTGGTTTTGGACTTTCAATATGTAAGAAATCACAAACTTTTTGGTCCATACCTTGCTTTTGAAATGCCAAAGGCACATCGAATAATGAAGGAGCATCAATGGATTCGATAATTCGATCAACAGGAACATCAGTAAAAGTTGAAATCTTGTTTTTGTGTTCTTGATCAATTGGTTGTTCAGCACGAAGAACAAGCATGTTAGGTTGAATACCGATGCTACGAAGTTCAGCAACTGAGTGTTGAGTTGGCTTAGTCTTCATTTCATGAGCTGCGTGAAGAAGTGGAACTAAAGTACAGTGAATGTACATTACATTTTCTTCACCAACTTCACGACGCATTTGACGAATAGCTTCCATGAATGGAGTTGATTCCATATCACCAACAGTACCACCAATTTCAGAAATAATAACGTCTGAATCAGTAGTAAGAGCTGCACGCATGATCTTCTTCTTGATCATATCAGTAATATGTGGAATTACTTGTACAGTAGCACCGTTGTAGTCACCGCGACGTTCTTTTTCAAGAACTTCTTGGTAAATCTTACCAGTAGTTACATTAGAATATTTACTTGTTCTAACATCAACAATTCTTTCATAGTGACCTAAGTCAAGGTCAGCCTCTGTACCGTCATCGGTAACATAAACTTCACCGTGTTGGTAAGGACTCATTGTTCCTGGGTCAATGTTAATGTATGGGTCAAACTTTTGCATGGTTACTTTTAAACCACGATTTTTAAGAAGTCGACCTAAACTTGATGCAGTAATACCCTTACCAAGTGAAGATACGACACCGCCAGTTACGAAAACATATTTTGTCATTTATTTGCTCCTTTTTAACTTATCCTTTAAACAAAAAAGCTCCCTTGTTAGGGAGCTAAACGCACATAGGGTGCCCAACAAAAATACTATCTGCTTTTTCCTCTTAAGTCAAGCAAATTAATTATCTTCGTCGTCATCATCATCGTTTAATTGTGATAATTGACCTTCAATTCCGTCTGGCAATACGTCATCTGTATCGTCATTATCTTCATCGTATTCAGAATCATCATCACCATAATCGTCATCGCTATCGTCAGCAGTAGCGTCTAAATCATCGTCTTCTGGATCATCATTATCATAATCGATAATATCATCATCACCAGTAGCGCTTGCTAAGAATGCGTTAACCTTCTTATGGTGCTTACGTGCATCGTCTTCTTCTTCATCTTCTGGGTGGTTAACTTCTTCATCAACTGATTCATATGGGAACCAAGTACGAAGTGCCCATACATTTTCACCCATAGAGATAAATTCACCATCAGTATTCATATTAGTATAAAATTGTGGCAAACGTTCACGAATTTCTTCGTCACTCTTATTCAAGTATTTTTGTACGGCATTAACGATATCGGCAAATGCCATTCTCTTACCATTATCTTCCAAAATTGCTCGTGCAACTTCGATCATTGATAATTCATCGCGGTTTTTGTCTTTAAATTTGTCTAATCCCACAGCTGTACGTCCTCTCTTTTACAATCTTTACTATTCTACTAGGCGTTTAAGTAAAAATCAACGTGACTGCATAGTTACCTATTAAGTATAGTCCATTAAAGAGGTCATATTCAAGCCGAAGTTGATGTGAACTTGCTTGCTCTTTATATTCAAGCAAATTTGTCACACTAGTCATATCCATTTGTCGTCCTTCAACAACATAGCGGCAATTAACTTTCTCACCAGGAACAAATTTCATCAAAGAATAGTTGTTATTATCTACCCCGCGCTTAATTATGAGTTCATCCTCTTTCAACAACATTTTAACAGGAATGGTGCCCTCTTCTTTATAAGATACACGAATTACACCATTATTTTCTTCTAGTTGACCTGAGGCTACTTTAGTAAAAGTTTCTGTTTCATCATCTTGTGTAATTTTACTAGTCAAATTAACCGTAATTGCTGCCATATCCTCATCCCTTTCATTAAACACTCTTGGTTGATATTTGCTATAATTTTATGTGGTTACAATCTATTTTAGTATATAATTCCAAAAATTAAATTATCAAGCTTGGTGGTTTTTATGGCAAGATTTCAAAGTGAAAAATTAAAACAAGAAGTTGTGCTCCGTGACCCTGTTCACGGTTATATCCATATCGAAGATAAAGTTGTTCTAGACGTTGTTAAGTCCAAGGAATTTCAACGCATGCGCAGAATTAAGCAGTTGGGACCTGTTAACTACATCTTTCCAGGTGCTACTCATACCCGGTTTGAACATAATCTAGGTGTATATGAACTTACTAGAAGAATTTGTGATATTTTTGCAAAAAAATATCCTTCTATCACACCAGGTGATGGTCTATGGAATGATGATAATCGCTTATTAGTTGAATGTGCAGGCTTACTTCACGACATTGGCCATGGTCCATATTCTCATACTTTTGAACATTTATTTAATACTAATCATGAAAAAATTGGACAAAAGATCATTACAGATCCTAATACTGAAATCAACCAAGCTTTAAAACAGGTTGCACCTAATTTTCCTGAATTGGTAGCTAGCATAATTGCTAAAACTTATCCTAATCCACAAGTAGTTAAGATGATCTCTAGTCAAGCTGATGCGGACAGAATGGATTACTTGCAACGAGATGCATACTTTACAGGCGTTAACTATGGTCGATTTGATTTATCCCGCATTTTACGCGTTATCAGACCTTATCAAAACGGAATTTGTTTCACTAACAACGGTATGCATGCCGTTGAAGATTATATAGTCTCTCGCTATCAGATGTACCAACAGGTTTACTTCCACCGCGTAGGCCGTTCCATGGAGGTTATTTTACAGCATTTACTTGAACGTGCAAAAGATATTTACGAAAAGGGCAATTTAAAAGTTACTTCTAGTCTAGCTAGCTTTTTAGAAGGAAATTGGACTCTTGATGATTATCTTAATTTAGATGATGGCGTCATGGAAACAAACTTTTTAATGTGGACTGAAGCGCAGGATCCTATTTTATCAGATTTAGCTAAAAGATACTTATACAGAAAACCTTTTGCTAGTGTAAGAATTGACGAAGAAACTAAAAACCTATTGCCTAAACTGAGAAATATTATTAAGCAAACAGGATTCAATCCAGATTACTACACTGCCACTAATTCTGCTTTTGACGAGCCTTATGACGCTTATAAGCCATCAGGTAAAAATGCTAATAGTCAAATTGAAATCATGCAAGATGATGGCAGTTTAATCGAATTATCCCAGCTTAGTCCTTTAGTTCGAGCATTAAATGGTACTTTCCAAGGTGATGAGCGCTTCTTCTTCCCTAAGACCATGCTTTCACATGACGAAGATCAACCGCAAATTTTTGATCCCCTTTATGAACAATTCCAAAAATACGTCAAAAATGGAGCATTAAGATACTTAAGAAAGCCTCGTAAGAGGTAAAATAGATTTATATAGAAAAGAGGTATCTGTTATGAATAATGACGATTTAAATACAAACGTAAGAACTCAAATTAATCCCGAAGACGAGATTGAACATGTCGAAAAAAGTGGCTACAGACAAGTCAAAGATTTAATGAATACTATTCATGGTTATTGCATGGATTATACTAAGCTATCATTTGATTTCATTCATGACAACAAGGACTTAATTAAGGATATTGTGAAGACAGGATGCAAGACTGGTATGGTCGTCAGCATCGCCGCAGCAAGCGTAAGTATTGCTAAAGCTTTATCTAAAAATGAATAAATTTAATTAATAAAATGGGCTAGCCAAAAACTAGTCCATTTTTGTTTGCTTTTTTTCTTTCAATTCAAGTAGCAACGCATATAAAGCCCCATATAAGTTGGCATCATTACCATACTTTGCGGCTACTACGGGTGGAGCAATCATTTGCTTACCAATCATTGGATTATTTTCTAAAATTTTATGCAATTGATTATTAATCGCTTCAATTAAGACTGGTTGTGCACTAATTCCACCGCCAATTACAAATTTGGAAGCATTAATGATAGTTTGGATATTAATGATCATGATAGCCACATTGCGACAATAACGTTGAAAGATTGCCAATGCACGTAAATTTTCTTCATTAATCGCTTTAAAAGCTGCTACACCATCATCTAGATTCGAAACATTACCTAACGCTAAATTGATTTTTTTAATCATATTAACCGCTGAACAGGTATAACCAGTATATGCTGCCATATTTTTGGCGCCTATTCCAGCGTTAGTAATCATCCAGCTAAGCTCTCCTGCTTGAAATGTCCAACCATGAACGACTCGATGATTAACTACTATCCCACCACCAACGCCAGTTCCTAGAGTAATAGCGACGCCATCAGCTACATCATGTAATTCACCATGCCATTGCTCTGCTAAAGCCGCAGCTTTACCATCATTTTCTACGCTAACCGGTACCTGATATTTTTTGCCTAAAGTTTCTTGTAAATTCAGCCCATCAAGAAATGGCAGAGCACCACCAAAATAAATAACTTTGTGCTTAGTATCAATCTTACCTGGTGCGCAAACAGCAATTCCCTTAAACTGTCCTCGATATTTATCTGCTACTTGATAAATTGACTGCATAAACGCAGCAAGACTTTCTGTATTCGTCTCTATTCTGTCTTTTTCAAAAATTTTTCCTTCTTCATCAATCAAGGCATATTTCAAATTTGTGCCGCCAATATCAAAAGATAAGTATTTTGCCATGTTTTTCACCTAATACAAAAAACGGCTAGTCAATCGACTAGTCGTCCTTTTTAAATCTTTAATTATTCATTCTTGTCTGCTTCATATCTAGTATTAAACAATGGGCTAAGTGCCTTATGTTCTTGAATGCACTTGATAGCATCCCCCATAAGTGGACCCACTGATACTAAAAGCATCTTGTCGAGCTTCTTTTCAGCTGGTTGATTAATTGAATCAGTAAGAACTAAGTTCTTAATTGGTGAATCATTTAATCTCTTGATAGCTGGACCAGAAAGAACAGCATGAGTTGCACTAGCATAAACTTCAGTAGCACCTGCATCAATTAATGCTTGAGCTGCTAAAGTAATAGTACCAGCAGTATCAATCATGTCATCAATGATAATTGCACGCTTACCCTTAACATCACCAATAATATTCATAACTTCGGCGACATTAGCCTTGGGACGACGCTTATCAACGATTGCGATAGGACAACCTAAGAATTCAGCAAGCTTTCTAGCACGGTTAACACCACCGTGATCAGGTGAAACAACAACTGCGCCTTCTTCTAGGTTGTTACGTAAGAAGTAATCAGCAAGAAGTGGAGCACCCATTAAGTTATCAACTGGAATATCAAAGAAACCTTGAATTTGTGGAGCATGTAAATCAAGTGACAAAATACGATTTGCACCTGCAGTTTGAAGCATATCAGCAACAAGCTTAGCAGTAATTGGTTCACGTGCACGAGTCTTACGGTCTTGACGAGCGTAACCATAGTAAGGCATCACAATGTTAATTGTACGAGCACTGGCACGACGTACAGCATCAATCATAATCAAAAGTTCCATTAAATTGTCATTTACTGGATCACTGGTGGATTGAATGAGGTATACGTCTTTACCACGTACAGTTTCATCAATATTAATTTGAATCTCGCCATCACTAAAACGTTCAACACTTGACTTTGAAAGTGGTACGCCCACACGATCAGCAATCTTTTGTGCTAATGGCACGTTTGAGTTGAGGGCAAAAATCATCATATCGTCTTTATAGGACATAATTTCCTCCGTAAAAATAATTAACCAGCTCTATTTTAGCAAAAGTTGTTCCAAAAAGAACCATGTACTCCTTAATTATAACAAGATTTTTCGTTTTAACAGTAAAAAAGCGGTAAAAGCACTAACTATTCCTCACTAAAAAAGTTAGAATATACTTGTACTTTCTAGTACAACGAAAATATCCTAAAAAAATAAGACATAGCGTCTTTTGACGCTACGTCTTATTTTATTTTTCTCTTAATTAACGATTAATAGCTGAGTTTTGAACAGCGTAGTCATTAATGTTTAATGATTGTGTATAACCGTTAGTTACGATTGATAAAGTAGTGTTGTTATTTGAGAATTGAATTGCGCTTTCTGGAACGTTATTAGCATTTGCAACTGCTTTAACAATTGCAGTTACTTCATCTGGAGTCAAGCTGTTAAGGTTAGCTACAGCAATCTTAGCACCGTTAAGCTTAGCCTTAGCACTAGTAATAGCACTTTCTGCTTCGTTAACTTGACCGATAGTTGCACTAGCATTGTTATTTACTATAGCACCATCTGTAATAGCCTTGTCGTATGCAGCCTTAGCAGTTGAGCTTGAAAGCTTGTAAATCTCTGAAGCCTTAACACTAGCAGCTTCATTGATGCTTTGAGTCAACTTAGCCTTATCAGCAGTAGTAGCTACAGTAACATCAGCCTTAGCTTGTTCTGGAGTGTTAACAGCATTCAAAATCTTACCATCAACAGTTACTTCATCAGCCTTTAAGTAACCTCTACCACTAGCTAACTTGTAGAACAATTGTGGAGTTGAGTTCACTGAAGTTGCAATGTATCTTAATTCAGAAACTTGTTGACTTACACCAGCATCGAATATTCTATTAGCGTATTTTTGACCTTTAATGTCGTAAAGTGAAACAACGCCCTTAGTAATTACCTTAGTTGAATTTACATCTTCAGTATCTGGAACTTCAACAGTTGCTGCACCATCTGGTTCATTAATTGGATCAAGTTCTTCGCCCTTAACCTTGCCTACATTAGCAGCCTTAACAAATTGATCATCGCCAATCTTGTAGTAAAGCTTGGTACCAATGTATCTAGCTTCTGTGGTCTTAACGGTCTTGCCCTTCTTAACAAGCTTCTTCTTGGTCTTACCTTCACCGTTATAAATGTAGGCGTTCTTCTTTAAAGTAATAGTAGTTGGTCTATCAACATTACCAGCCTTAACGAAAGCAGTACCTTCTTCATCAAGTTGGTAATACTTCTTACCCTTAATATTCACAGTACCGTAAGTATCAATTTCTGTACCCTTAGTAAGCTTTGACTTACCTTCATACTTCTTGATACGCTTACCATTTACGTCGTATACATAAGCATTATGAATTAACTTAGTGCTGGTACTATCTTCTGATTCATCAGTAGAAGGCTTATTTGAAGAAGTATTCTTTGATGATGTCTTTTTAGTTGATGAACTAGTTGCAACTTTACCATCTACGTTAGCAGCCTTAATGTATGCCCCACCACCAAGACTGTAGTAAAGAACACCCTTAATAGTCTTAGTACCATTTGAATTTACAGTTACACCTTTAGCAATAGTAGTGTATTTAGCGCTACCCATGTAAGTCTTAAGACGCTTACCGTTCTTGTCATATACATAAGCGTTGTGAGTTAACTTAATAGTATTAGACGTAGTCTTTTTTGAAGTAGTTGTCTTTGATGAAGCAGCTTTTTTAGTAGTCTTCTTTGAAGTTGACTTCTTTGTTGAAGTGGTCTTTTTAGTAGAAGCAGACTTCTTTGTAGTTGTTTTCTTGCTTGAAGTCTTCTTTGTAGTAGTCTTCTTAGTTGAAGCTGTCGCAGCATTTACGTTTTGTGTAGTATTTAAAAGTGGACTAACACTCATTAATGCAGCTGCTGATACCATAATTAACTTATGACTTAATTTCATCGATAATTTACCTCATATCTAAAACTAAAATTCTAATTCATTTATATATTGTAAATCCAAATCTAAATTTTGCCAATTTTAGAAACAAAAAAGATACCCTTTCTTAAGGAAAAGATATCTTTTACTCCACATTGTTACTTAACAGTAACATCTGAAGCCTTAACGTAATAATGATTTGGCTTTAAAGCGTAGTATTTAGTGCCCTTAATAGTCTTAGTACCCAAGCCCTTTACAGTTACATC
Source organism: Lactobacillus gallinarum (assembly GCF_002160635.1). NCBI lineage: Bacteria > Bacillati > Bacillota > Bacilli > Lactobacillales > Lactobacillaceae > Lactobacillus > Lactobacillus gallinarum. The sequence continues at coordinate 39,398 of NZ_NFKZ01000009.1, read as the reverse complement.
TTTACCAATGTAACTAGTGCCTAAATAGTTCTTAACACGCTTGCCATTGTTGTCATAAACATAAGCTTTCTTCTTCATTGAAATCTTAACTACCTTAATTTTGCTAGACTTCTTTGAAGTAGTCTTTTTAGTTGTTTTCTTAGCTGAGGACTTTTTGGTTGTAGTCTTCTTGCTGTCTTTCTTAGATTCTGACTTTTTAACAGTCTTCTTTGTTGCTTTCTTAACTACCTTTTTAGTAGTCTTTTTAGCTGCTTTCTTAGTTGATTTTGCAGTTGAAGTAGAAGTTACAACTTTTTTGCCGTTAGACTTAAGAGTATAAGTAGTCTTACCAGACTTGTAAGTTACTGTACCTTCAGTTGCAGCAGCTGGGATCCAGTACTTCAAGTCAGTTTGGATACTGTAGTAAACTTCACCGTTAATGTTCTTTACATTCCAAATAGTGTAGTGACCACCCTTAGTTGCAGTCTTTGATGTCTTCTTACCATAGCGGTCTACAAACTTCATGGTCTTAGTCATCTTAACGCGACTATTCTTACCATAAGTATTATGAACACCCTTAGCATGTGCAATTGGTGCAGCTTGAACAGAAGCACTATTTGCCATACCTACAACTGGGCTAACGCCCATCAAAACAGCTGCTGATACCATCATTAACTTATGACTTAACTTCATAAATATATACCTACCTCATTAAAAACATCTTTGTAAATCTATTGTAGGGCTCTTATATAATTTTGCAAATAAATACTATAGCCTTAATACTTTCTTAGCAAAAAAGCGCCCTAGTTCAAATGACCAGGGTTACTTCTTTATTTATTAATTATTCCCAATCTTTATCTTTGGAAAGAGGAAGCTTGTGCCAGTAGTCTGGCTTGTTAACTTGACGTCCACGTGCAATCGCCATGTCGTACTTGTTTACGTCCTTAGTAATAGTTGAGTCGGCAGCAATAAAGGCATGATCAGCAACATTGATTGGAGCAATAAGTGTTGAGCCAGCACCAATAAATGAATGATCACCAACATTAGTATGGAGCTTCTTGACACCATCGTAGTTAGAGAAGATTGTACCACAACCAATGTTAATATCTTTACCCAAGGTTGCATCCCCAACATAAGTTAAGTGACCCACCTTAGTGTTTTCACCAATTTCTGCCTTCTTAATTTCAACAAAGTTACCAATATGAGCACCCTTGCGAATAATTGCCTTAGGACGAAGGTGAGAGTTTGGACCGATATCAGTGTTGTCATCCATTTCAGCTTCTTCGATAGTTGAAGAAGTAATAGTTACACCATTACCAATCTTAGAATCGATAATTCTTGATCCATTAGTAATGTAACAATCGCTACCAATTTCAGTGTTACCCTTGATAACTACATTGCCTTCAATCACAGTATCGTTACCAATTTTTACATCTGCATCAATATAAGCAGTATCAGGATCAACAAATGAAACCCCGTTACGCATATGAGCTTCATTTATTCTTCTTTGCATGGTCTTAGTAGCTTGAGCTAAAGCAACACGATCATTTACACCAAGACTTTCACTAAAGTCAGGCATCTTGTAAGCACCAACGCGTTCACCATTGTTGCGCAAGATTTCAAGCACATCAGTTAAGTAGTATTCACCTTGAGCATTATCGTTATCAACATGCTTTAAAGCTTCAAACAATTTTTGATTGTCAAAGCAAAATACACCGGTGTTAATTTCCTTAACTTTTAATTCTTCAGGATTACCATCTTTTTGTTCAACAATTCGTAAAACATTGCCTTGATTATCACGAATAATTCTGCCGTAGCCAAATGGATTTGGAGCTTCTGCAGTTAAAACAGTAGCGGCATTGCCCTTTTCTGCGTGATACTTGAATAATTCATTAAAAGTATCAGTAGTAAATAATGGGGTATCACCTGTAACTACTAAAGTAGCGCCTTCCTTATCACCTAAGGCTTCTTTAGCAGTCATTACTGCATCACCGGTACCCAATTGCTTTTCTTGGAAAGCAAACTTAGATTTGTCTGCTAATACCTTCTCGACTTCACCTGCACCAGTACCTACTACAGTTACGATCTCAGTAGGATTAATTCCACTAGCAGCATCAACTACGTGCTCTACCATGGTTTTACCACAAACTTTGTGTAAAACCTTGTACAGCTTTGACTTCATTCGTGTACCCTTGCCTGCGGCAAGAACAACTACATATTTTTCCATTAGTAATTAACCTCTTAATAATTAAAACTTAGATCTAGTATAGCATTTAAAAGCGATCAAAATCAGTTTCATTTAAGAAGTTTCCTGGTTCTGCCAAGATGAGCTTTTTTGCCGTATCGATTTTACTAATTTTTACTAATGAAAGGTAGTTTTTGACTAATTTTTCTTTATCAAAATCAGCTTCACAAAGAACACAAATACCAGCAATCGTGCCTTCAAATTCCTTAACTAGTTCTTCCATCCCAGTTAAGGTACCGCCGCCTTTCATAAAGTCGTCCACGATTAATACTTTTGCACCTTTTTTAAGAGCACGAGTTGGCAATTCCATTTTAGAAACGCGGGCTAATGAAGATGAGATATAGTTAACAGAAACCGTTGCTCCTTCAGTAACCTTAGAACGTTTTCTAGCTGTTACAAATGGCACATCCAAGTAACGAGCTACAGCTTGTGCTAAAGCTATTCCTTTAGTTTCGACCGTCATTACGGCATCTATCTCATCATAAGCGTAGCGAGTGGCAACCAATTCACCAATTCTACGCAAATCTTGCGTATCACCCAATATATCTGATAAATAAACAAAACCGCCGGCTAAAATTCGACTTGGGTCTTCAATTCTTGATGCTAAATCAGATAAATAATCTTCCGCATGATTTTTACCTAAAAATGGAATATAGCGTACCCCACCAGCTGCTCCTGCTACAGTTTCCAAAATACCATCTTGATTATTGGCTAGTGTGTGTTTCAAAATGGCTAAATCTTCTGAAATTGAGGATTTAGCTGCACCGTATCGCTTAGCAAAGAATGGTAACGCAATTAGAGTATGGGGACGCCCCATTAAATACTTGGTCATATCAACCAATCTTTCTGAACGTTTCATGATATTTCCTTTCTAATGTTTGGCTTTATACTTAATAAATATACTCTAAAGAGCAAAAAAAAGCACTAACATTTTTAATGCTAGTGACAATTTTGAATTGTGTTTAAGCTTCAGCTTCCTCAGCCTCATCATCAAACTTTAATGCAATATTCTTAGTTAATAAATCAGTGTAACTGTAAGAAACACGTTTAAAATTATTTTGATGTTGGTCTAAATCGACCACAAACACTGCAGGGAATGTTTCTCTGAGAATTCCCCGTCTCTTAGTAACTTTCTTACGACCCGCTTGAGCTACTACTGTTAAGGTATCACCTAAGTGAGAATCCAACTTATGCTTTATTGTGATAATCGATGTTGGCACTAAACAACAACTCCTTTAGTGACATTTTATCACATTTTAACAGTAAAATCAATATTATACACTACTTAGTGGGAATATTTCTAGCTATTTCAATAAATTGTTCAATTGTTAAATTTTCAGGTCTAACTCGTGGATCTACACCAAGCTTTTTAATTAAGGCTTCACGCTTTTCAGTGTCTGGAATCAACGTTTTCAAATTGTTATTCAGTGTCTTTCTACGTTGTGAAAAGCACATTTTAACTACCCAAACAAAGTGCTTGCGATTCTCAATTTCGGGTTTATTCTTCAATGGAGTTAAAACAACTACACTCGAATCGACCTTAGGACGCGGCATGAATGATTCATGGTTAACTTCTAATGCCACTTTGACATCCATTTCAGTTTGAACAGAAATAGTTAACGGACCGTATTCTTTACTGCCCGGCTTAGCCTCTAGCCTTTCGGCCACTTCTTTTTGCATCATTAAAGTTAAACTAGCAAAATGCAAATCTGACTCAGCTAAAGCAAAAATAATTGGAGTAGTAATGTAATATGGCAAATTAGCAACTACCTTGATTGGCTTGTTCATGTCAAAAAAGCCAGCAAGATCTTCTTTAAAATCAGCCTTAAGCACATCTTTAAGCATTAACTTAAAGCGATCTTCTAAAGGAGCATCACCAATTTTTTTAGGCAGCTCATTTTGCAAAATATCTGGCAAACTATCGTCTACTTCATAGGCAAAAACTTTTGCACCTGCCAGTAGAAGTTGCTCGGTTAAAGAACCAATACCAGGACCAATTTCAATTACTTGATCACCCGCATGAATATCTGCAGCTTCAACAATACCCAAAATTGCATTTTGGTCGATTAAGAAGTTTTGACCCAAGTTTTTCTTAGCTTTTACAAAATAGCGGTTAATAATTGCTTGTGTTCTAACGGGAGAACCAATTGGAATATTATTTGTCATTTTTCGCCTCTTCTACCGCATTTTTTAACTCATCAAGTGAAACACCAAAGGTATGCAAACGATTATAGAATTGCTTAGAATTACCATATCCAACTCTAAGCTTAATGCCAACTTGTTCCCGCAACTTACGAGAGCCTGCGCCGCCTGCTAAACCTAATTTACGATATTCGCTTTCAGTTAAATCACTTGCTTGTGGACTAACTTCATGTAAATCGCTTAATGCCTTTTCAAGTGCTTCTTTTGAAGCATGCTCTACTCCAAGACTCCCCTTTTTATGGGGTTCGCCTTCTTTACGTGTAATAAAAGCCTGCTTAGCATTAGGCACAGCATTAGTTACAATTCGGCGAATTCGCTCACCGTTAAAGTCAGGATCTGTAAAAACAATAATCTGTCTATTTTTACTGAGCTGTTTCAACTGAGCTAAAACACTATCTGAAACAGCAGAACCATTAGTTTCTACCGTCTCAATTCCTGGGAAAAATTGTTTTAAACGAATAGTATCGTCTTTTCCCTCAACGACAACTACCGCATCAAAATTCTTTTTATTTAAGACCATAAACTCTCACTGTATTTTTATAAGTAGCTTCTGCAACTTTTTCAAGTGGAATATCTTTTAACTTGGCAATTGCCTCTGCAACATAACGCACATAGCCAGTCTCATTTTGACGACCACGATATGGCTTAGGTGTTAAATATGGTGCATCGGTTTCAACTAGGATTCGATCAAGCGGAGCTGCTTTAGCACTTTCATGAACTTTAGTAGCCTTGGTGAAAGAAACTACACCTGAATATGAGAAGTAAACGTTTAAATCTAAAAACCTGTTTAACCAGTCAATCCCACCATTAAAGCTATGCAAAATGGCACCATATTCTAAATTGCTATTTTTCAAAATATCGTAGCAATCAGGAAATGCATCCCTAGTATGAATATCGACCGGCATTTTTAAATCATGTGCCACTTCGATTTGACGAGCAAAAACCTCACGTTGTACATCCCTAGGCGATTCATCCCAATAGTAATCAAGACCGATCTCACCCATTGCGACAACTTTAGGCATTTTCAATTGTTCAATCAGCTTATCTTCGGCTTTTTGATCATAATCTTTGGCCACATCAGGACAATATCCCACCATCGCATAGACATTATCAAACTTTTCTGCCAAATCAACAGCTCGTTCATTAAAGTCAGGATCTTGTCCCGCACAAATAACTTTGGTTACACCCAAACTTTTGGCACGTTCAAGATAGTACTGTTCCTTTCCTCTAAAGGGCTCATCATTTAAGTGCGTATGGTTATCAATAATTTCCATTAGCCTAATTCAGCTCCAACTAGATGTTCATCACCAACAAGTGCTAATTTAACTTGACCATCTTTTTCACTAGATAAAAGCATACCTTCGCTAAGGTGACCCAACATCTTACGTGGCTTCAAGTTAGTAACAGCTAAAACCTTCTTATCAAGAAGTTCACTTGCATCTGGGTAAAACTTGCGAATACCACTCAAAATTTGACGTTCTTTACCATCGCCAAAGTCAAGCTTGAACATGAGTAATTTATTTGAGCCCTTAACTGGTTCTACTGACAAGATTTGACCAACTTGGATCTTTACCTTGTCAAAATCATCAATGGTAATTTCATTACCCTTCTTTTGTTCACTTCTAGTAGTCTTCTTTGGCTTAGCCTTTGCCATTTCGTCCTTGATGTACTTAACTTCTTCTTCAGCTTTAAGTCTTGGGAAGATTGGCTTTGGCTTTTCAATTACCTTGGTATTCCAACCAAAATCATTAAAGGCTAAATTCTCTTGATCTTCATCATCCCAGTTCAAGCCAAGTTGTTCAAACATCTTTGGTGCAGTTTCAGTCATTACTGGATAAATCATAATGGCAATCAAACGCAAGCTTTCAGCTAAATTACTCATTACATGAGACAATTCATCTTTCTTGCCCTCCTTGTTCAATACCCAAGGAGTAGTTTCATCGATGTACTTGTTAGCGCGTGCTACTAACTTCCAGATGCTGTCTAAAGCTTGTGAGAAATGAAGTGAATCCATTTGTTGACGGTAGTCTGCAATCACACTAGCAGCTGTATCTTGTAAATCCTTACCAAACTTGTCTTGAGCAACAGGAACGGGTGCAACTTGACCATCTTGGTATTGATTAATCATTGAAACTGTACGGTTAAGCAAGTTACCAAGGTCATTAGCTAAATCATAGTTAATTCTTTCGATAAAGTCTTCAGGAGTGAAAATACCATCTGCACCAAATGGAAGTGCACGCATCAAGTAGTAACGAAGTGGATCAACACCATAACGACTAGTAAGTGATTCTGGGTAAACTGCATTACCTTTAGACTTAGACATCTTACCGTTCTTCATCAATACCCAGCCGTGACCAATAATGTGCTTTGGAAGTGGCAAATCAAGTGCCATCAACATAATTGGCCAATAGATAGTGTGGAAACGTACAATTTCCTTACCTACCAAGTGAACATCTGCTGGCCAATATTTCTTAAACAATTCGTCATTGTCTGAGCCATAACCTAAAGCAGTAATATAGTTAGAAAGTGCGTCAATCCAAACATAAACTACGTGCTTGGGATCGCTTGGGACAGGAATTCCCCAGTTAACAGTGGTACGAGTAACTGAAAGATCTTCAAGGCCTGGCTTAATGAAGTTATTAAGCATTTCCTTTTCACGAGAATGAGGCAAAATAAATTCAGGATGTTCCTTGTAGTATTCAACCAATCTGTCAGCGTACTTGCTCATCTTGAAGAAGTATGAAGGTTCCTTAACCAAACGTACTTCGTGACCACTTGGAGCCTTACCACCAATCACATTACCGTTGTCATCCTTATAAACTTCGGCAAGTTGTGATTCAGTGAAGTATTCTTCGTCTTCAACTGAGTACCAACCAGTGTATTCGCCTAAGTAAATGTCGCCCTTCTTTAAAAGTTTTTCAAAAATCTTTTGGACAGCCTTAACGTGTTCTTCGTCAGTAGTTCTGATGAATTTATCGTAAGAAATATCAAGACTCTTCCATAACTTCTTATATGAAGCAGCCATCTTATCAACGAATTCTTGAGGCTTAATTCCTTGAGCTTCGGCCTTTTGTTCAATCTTCAAGCCATGTTCATCAGTACCAGTTAAAAAGAAAGTGTCATAGCCTTGGCTACGCTTGTAGCGAGCCATAGTATCTGCGGCAATTGTAGTATAAGCATTACCAATAGTTAATCTACCAGATGGATAGTAAATTGGGGTTGTAATGTAAAAAGTATCTTTATCAGCCATTAATTAGTCATACTCCTTTATTCGTCTAAAATATCTATTCTATAATAACATGCAAAAAAAGGAATTGGGCTAAAACACCAATTCCTTTTCTCTAAAATTTTTCTTTTTTTAAATATAATTGCTTAATTGCCGTAGTTAATAAAACATATATTATTTCTAATGCAACAACTACCAAAATAAAGCTGATTGGCAATTGCGTTAATCCCAAACTAGCTGCCACATTAGAAGATGGCAAGACGCTGCCCCAAAGAGCCAAGCCAAAAGTTACCAAGATCACAACTGGAGTGGCACGTTGCTTAATGAATGGGAAACGTTCATCGCGCAAAACATGGATAACCATTTCTCTTGTCCACAATGATTCCACAAATAAGCCTGAATAAAACAGCGATTGAAATACCCAATGATGAAAATCAGTTCCTACCAAGTACGGACAGATCACATAAAGCATTAATGCCATAGTAATCAAATCGATTATTGCGGGAATCGGTCCAAAGTTAAGTACGAACTTAGGCCATTTATTAATTGACCATTTCTGCGGTTTCTTCACATAGTTTCTAGATACACTATCAAATGGAATCACTAAACAGCTAAGACTATAAATCAAGTTCAAAATAAGTAGCTGCAAAGGCAATAACGGTAAAAATGGCAAAGTAAGTGAAGCAATGACCATTGCAATAATACTGCCAAAGTTGGTTACCAAAAACGTCTTAATGTATTTCATTGTATTTGAAAAGACTTTACGCCCTGTAATAATCATTTGCTCAAGCAACTGGAGATCCTTTTGTTCAAATACAATATCAGCAGACTCCTTAATAATATCGACAGAATTATTAGAAGTAACAGTGACGTCGGAAACTTTCATTGCCAAAGCATCCTTATTGCCATCGCCCATGTAGCCTACTGTATGTCCATTTTTCTTTAACGCTTGAATAATCTTAACGCGCAATTCAGGAGTTAAATGAACAAAGATATTACACTTTTCAACAATTTCTGCTAGTTCTTCCGTGGTTGCTGTTTCAATTTGTTCACCATCGTAAACCGTATCCACGTTCAAACCAACTTGCAGAGCAATCGCTCTTGTAACTGCCTCATTATCGCCGGTAAAGATCTTAACATTTACATTATCATTCTTTAGATCTTGCAAAGCCTCTTTAGTACTTTCCTTAGGTGGATCAAGATATGCTAGATAGCCAATAATGGTTAAATCATTTTCATCTTTAGCCGAAAATTCTCCTACTGGAGCTGGATTCAATTTATAACCAACTAATAGAACACGCAAACCGTCATCATTTAATTCATTAATTTGGTTTAAGATTCTTTCACGCCAAGCGTAAGTCAATTTCTCGGTTTTGCCATTTACTTCAACTTGGTTAGAAATATCTAGCATCCCTTCCGCAGCGCCTTTAGTTACTAATAAGTGTTGTCCATGGTGTTCATCGTTATCAACCACCACAACGCTCATTCTTTTTCTGCTATAGTCAAAAGGAATTTCATCTATTTTATTGTAATCACGTTGGATCTCGTTTACATCTAATTCATCACCAGCCGCATCGATTACTGCTTTATCAATCAAATCCTTCATCCCGGTTTGATAATAAGCATTTAAGTATGAGAATTTCAAGATGCGCGGCGTTTCTTCCATTTCTAAATCATAGTGTCGCTCTAGCACCACTTGATTTTGAGTAAGAGTACCTGTTTTATCGATACAAAAAACATCGGTTGAACCCAAATTTTGAATAGCATTCATCTGCTTAACTACTACGCCTTGCTTAGACATTTCAAGAGCGCCTTTAGTCAGATTGCTATTAACAATAATTGGTAAAACTTCAGGAGTAAGGCTAACTGCTGCAGCTAGAGCAAATATTAAGCTTTCTCCCCAATCGCCTTTGGTTACGCCATTAATTATGAATAATAGCGGCAATAAGATAGCTGTAGCGATTATCAAGATTCTAGCAAGTTGCTTCATTTCCCGATCAAAAAGAGTCGTCTTAACTTTTTTGCGTGAAATCTTCTGGACCTCTTTACCAAAAACAGTGTTATTTCCTACCGCGAACACAATGCCACTGCCAGAACCAGAAACAATAGTAGTTCCCTCATATAAAATATTAGGATAATTGAGATAATCAGCTAACATACTCGGCTTTAGAGTCACATTAGCTACTTTTTCAGTTGGTTCAGAATCACCATCAAGATAACTAGAAGAACAGAATAAATCTTTGCTAGTCAGCAGCTTCATATCAGCTGGAATCATATCACCTGCCGATAGATTGATCACGTCCCCAACTACCACATCCTCAGTTGGTAGCTCCATATTTTTACCATCACGACGAATATTGGTAGTAACTGACACCATATTCAGCAATTTTTCAGTTACCTTAGCGATCCGTATTTTTTGAATAAAATTCGCCACTACCGAAATAAGAAGCATCAGTAGCATCACGATTACAGTTTCAATATCGCTATTTCCGTGAGGAACAATGTAACTAGTAAATGTAGTAAGTAAAGTCAATATAATCAACACTACAGTAAACGGTGTCGCCAAGGATTCACCCAACAATCTCCATTTAGAAGCGTTAGTGTTAGTTCTTATTTCATTTTTGCCATATTCTTTTCTATTTTCATCAGCTTTTTTAGTTGAAAGGCCTTCGGCACTCGCTTGCAATCTTGCTAGCGTTTCGCTGCGTGATTCACGTGCAATCCGTTGAATTCGTTGAATATCAACATTTGAATGTTTTTTGCTCGCTGGTTTTAACATTCTTCAGTTCCTCTCATTCAATAGACAAGCAAACAAAAAAGTCACCTGCTATTTCTGCAGGTGACTTGCACGCCAAACAAGGCTTTTGTCATACTCGTCGTTCAGTTTTAACACTACGTGACGTAAGCACATGCTAGCTATCTGGATCTCGCCTTAAGTCGACGACACCTATTTAACCCGTTGGCATCTCTGGATGTTTCTGGGCGATAGCGTGTGTTCACGTAGGAGTCTCACCTAACAGTTTCACTTACTATGTCTACAAAAAGTTTAAGGACTTAATTCAAATAAGTCAAGTTGCCTATTTGTGCAAATTGGAGCTATGATGTCCGAATCTTCTAAGCATATATATTATTCCCATAATTAAGAATGCTAAAGCTAATGCAATTGGCAGTACTACTCGATGGGGATGGGAAATTTTATCCTGTTCACTTTGCGATAAATCATATTTATCAAGAGCATACTGATATTGTTGATCTACTTTAGTTGCACAGGCCCGAAAAACGAACCGCAAACCTTTGTTAAAAGTAGCATTATTATGGCTGCGAAGTCGATCTACTTCAGCGCGAAGAATATTCGATCTCGTATCAGCAGTAAAAGCTCCATGTAAGTCTTTGCTTGAAAAGATTTGCACATTGCGCTTCTTTTCTTTTTGACCTACCACAATAAAAACAGTACGTTTAGAATGATTTAACGCCTTTGGTGTTAAATTCTTGAGTTTCTTTACTGTAATTACTGCTATTTGCGGTTGCTCTTTAGTCTGCAAATAACGATTATTCTTTTCTTTAATTAAAGTCTTAGTCTCTTTGTCTAAAATATGGACATGATCTTCAATATTAGGTTGCACAAATCCTGTCATCGTCATAAAGACGGCTAACAGGCCAAATAACCAAATAAATCTAGTTTTCATCTTCTTCAAGTTTATGAGCCAAGCTTTCCACATATTTCCGATCGATTTTAATTTGCTCATATAGTACCCCGCAATCATGAAGCAACTGCATTGCTAACGGATTATCACGATAATCAAAGTAATAATTGATTTTCTTTACACCGGCTTGAAGCAAAGACTTGCAGCAATTATAACAAGGGAAATGAGTCACATATATTTCCGTATCATCAGTTGATACGCCAAATTTAGCACATTGGATGATCGCGTTCATTTCGGAATGAATAGTTCGAACACAGTGCCCATCTACCATTTGATGACCTACCTCATCACAATGTGGTTGTCCGGATACCGATCCATTATACCCCGTGCCAATAATACGATTATCTTTAACCAAAACACTACCAACTAGAGCTCTGTTGCAGGTGGAGCGCTGAGCTATCACTAGTGCCTGCATCATGAAATATTGTTTCCAAGGAATTCGATCGTGCATGAACTTACCTCTGCTTATTCTTATCTATTCTTAAAGTAGTTCAAACCAATAGCATCACGAACTTGTTCTAAGGTTTCATTAGCTACTGTATTTGCCTTCTTTGAACCTTCTAAAAGCATTTCATAAATTGCATCCTCATCTTGAGCGTACTTTTCACGGCGTTCACGAATAGGTGCAAGTTCTGCTTCAAGTACTTTGTTTAAGTAACGTTTAATTTTAACATCGCCTAACCCGCCTTTTTGGTATTCTGCCTTAAGTTCTGCTACCTTATCCTTATCTGGATCAAAGACATCAAGGTAAGTAAAGACAGTGTTACCTTCAACCTTACCTGGATCTTCAACGTGAATATGATTTGGATCGGTGTACATTGACATAACTTTCTTTTGAACGGTCTTAGCATCATCTGACAAATAAATGCAGTTACCAAGTGATTTAGACATCTTAGCATTACCATCAAGACCTGGAAGACGACCAGAACCCTTTGGTGGGAAGTAGCCCTTTGGTTCAACCAAAATATCAGTGTTGTAAACACGGTTAAAGGTTCTTACAATCTCACGAGTTTGTTCAAGCATTGGTTCTTGGTCATCCCCAACAGGAACGATAGTAGCCTTAAAAGCAGTAATATCTGCAGCTTGAGAAACTGGGTAATTTAAGAAGCCAACTGGGATTGAATCTTTGAAATCCTTTTGCTTAATTTCAGTCTTAACAGTTGGGTTTCTTTCAAGACGTGCTACAGTTACTAAGTCCATGTAGTAAGAAGTTAATTCAAACAAAGCTGGAATTTGTGATTGAACATAAATTGTTGATTTACTTGGATCAATGCCTACAGCTAAGTAGTCTAATGCTACTTGAATTAAACTGTTACGAATCTTTTCTGGGTTACGAGCATTATCTGTCAACGCTTGAGTATCAGCAATCATGATATAAGGATCGTACTTGCCAGAATTTTGCAATTTTACTCTATTTTTAAGTGAACCAATATAGTGACCAATGTGAAGTTTGCCAGTTGGACGATCACCGGTTAATAAAATTTCTTTTGCCATAACTTCTACTCTTTTCTAATTTTATTTTATACTCTTTGCTTTTTTATTTTATTTCTTATGTTAATGACCTAATTTTAACAAAATTTAAGCTATGATTAAACTATCACCAATGAAAGGAAACAAGACATGTGTAATCACTTTCGGATACCCGATTTAATGCAAATAAAAAAATATCTGACTGAAGACCTCGCTTTACCATTAACCGATCCAAAAATCGAAATAAAGCAACAAGATATTTTTCCAAATCAAACTGCGCCAGTCTTGCTCTATCAAGACAATAAATTGCAGCTCGTCAATAAAAACTGGGGCTATCCTAGTCCAGTAGATTCCAAAAAGCCGATGTTTAACGCCAGAATAGAGCGTTTTTATGAAAATAAGCCTTCTATGTGGGATCGTTCTTTTGCTAGACAACGCTGTTTAATTTTAAGTAGCGATTTTTTTGAATATGCTAAAACTACATACCAAGGAGCTAATGGCAAAAAATATCATGAACGCTACCGCTTTAAAACGGCTAATCCCATCACATTAATTGCAGGGATTTATGATCAAAATAATTTTTCTATGGTTACTACCGCTCCTAATAAAGACATAGCTCCCATTCATAACCGCATGCCACTAATCATTGAACCTGGCGAACTGCGTAGATGGCTTTTTCAAAACTTTACCAGTTTGGTTGATCGCAGCAATATTGACCTAAAAGTACAAAAAGAGCCACATCAAAAATAATTGGTTTATTAATTAAAAGCATGATAAAATAAAGAAGTATTGCGGGTATAGTTAAATGGTAGAACGACAGCTTCCCAAGCTGTAGATGCGGGTTCGATTCACGCTATCCGCTTTTTTTGTACAAAAAAACGGATGAGATTTTTTCTCATCCGTTTATTTTTTACGCCATGATAACGGTTAAAACGCCACTAATGATAGCCAAATAAATCGGCATCCAGAGCGTTTGTGTATAAAGATAACTCCAGGCAAATAGCCCGCCATAGATAATCTCAATCACAACCAACAAAAGTGAACTTTGAAAGTTTAACAAACTAAAAATAATTCCTGAAACAATGATTCCTGTTACTGCAACTTGAGTAGTACTTCTGCGAAAAGCATAATTAAACAAAAATCCTGTTGCAAGGAATTCTTGCAGAATTGGTAAGATAATTCCTTGTACTAAGATCAAAAACCAAAACATGTCAACTGATTCATTTTTTAAATAAATCAATTGAAAGTCATAATGTGGAATCTTTTCATATGCTTGTAAATACGATATAAGAATTCGAGTAGCCGTGATTGCCAAAGTAAGCAACATCACCGTAGAAAAACTGCCTAGCCATGGTAATTTAAAATCTCGAGCAAAAAAACGTTGTTCACGATTAAAGCGATAAACATAAAATAATAAAATCATTGCTGCAACAAGGCAAAACAAAATCAAATCCCAAACATGCAATGGCGTCTTCCTAGTCACTAGCTTAACGACTGCAAAGACGATAACATACCCTACCAGGTACACTGCATAGCGGATAACGTTTCCCTCTCTCGATTCTGGCGTATTCAAAATTTTCACTCCTACTCTGGATTGTATCCTACAAAATCAATATTATACCAAAAAAATACAGTTTATTAAATACAGATAGGGCGTCCGCTTACTTCACTTCTACAATAGTCACCTTATATTCTCCAGCTGGGGCTTCGACTGTGGCAACGGTACCTGCCTCTTGCTTCATAATTGCTTGACCTAAAGGTGAATCAAAGGAGATTTTGCCATCGGCCAAATCCGCCTCCATCCGTCCGACGATCTTATATTCTTCTGTTTCATCATCATCATCAAATTTAAGAACTACGGTCTTACCCAAATCTACTTTGCCATCATCCTTAGTTTCGACAATTTCTGCGTACTTTAATTGCTTACCTAAATAACGCAGACGACTCTGCAAGTGTCCAAGGTCCCTTTTAGCCTCTGTATATTCAGTATTTTCTGATAAATCGCCTAGAGCTCGCGCAGCTTGTAAAATCTTTATTCTGCGAGGACGATCTTTCTTTAAACGTGCAATTTCATCTTCAATTTGTTTATAGCCTTCTGGCGTCATTTTTTGAAAATATACCATGATTTAACACCTTATCAATTCGTTCATTCATTTTTCTTTTTAATTATACAAAAGTTATCCACAAGTGTTAAACGTTGATTTACTAAAGTTTTTATTCATAAATTAGCACTATATACTTTCAAGTGCTAAATAGTTTAATTTATTTTGAAACTGACTACAATAATCAGTGTAAGGAAAAAGAACGAGTCCTTACGAATTAAAGAGCAAATAAAAATTGAAAGGAAGTTTTCAATATGGCAAACGATATGATGAATCGTCGCAATGATATGATGGATGCAATGAACGACTGGTTTGGTTTTCCAAGAAACTTCTTTGATGACACTGAAATTGAAAACATCATGCAATCAGATGTTGCCGAAACAGACAAAGACTATACCGTTAAGATCGATATGCCTGGTATGAACAAAGAGGACATCAACGTTAACTACAAAGATGGTCTTTTAACAGTTGCTGGCAGCAGAAAATCATTTAAGGATACAAGTGACAAGGATAAGAACATTATTCATAAAGAAAGAAGCGAAGGTCGCATTTCAAGAAGCTATAGATTACCAAATATAGTTGCAAGTGAGATCCATGCAAAGTATGATAATGGTGTATTGACTATCATCTTGCCAAAGCAAAATGCTGGTGATGATAGCAATTCTATCCATATTGATTAATTTATTAGATTAAGCAAGATGTCTAATAAGTTACGGATATAATTCTCTGAAGCGAGTTCATGATTGAACCCGTTTTTGTTTTGGCTTAAAATAGTGTTAATTTAAGAAAAAATTAAAAATGAAAAAGGAGATTTTTTTATGGCTCATGAATTAACTGTACAAGAGCTGGAAAAGTTTTCTGCAGACTTTAACAAGAACCCAGAAAACAAAGTTATTGCTCGTTCTGCACAACGTAGTGGTGTGCTTGAAGCATCATACAACGATCGCGTACAAAGCGAATTAACCCGTGTCTTCTCTACTGAACTTGACACTGACAACGTTACTAACCAAAAGCACTCAGGTCGTTGCTGGTTATTTGCCACATTAAACGTTTTACGTCATGAATTCGGCAAGAAATACAAGGCAAAGGATTTTACTTTCTCACAAGCTTACAACTTCTTCTGGGACAAGATTGAACGTGCCAACATGTTCTACAACCGTATTTTGGACAGTGCTGACATGCCACTTGATTCTCGCCAAGTTAAAAGTGATTTAGACTTTGCTGGTGCAGATGGTGGCCAATTCCAAATGGCTGCTGCATTAGTTGAAAAATACGGTGTTGTTCCTTCATACGCTATGCCTGAAACTTTCAACACTAACGATACTACTGGCTTTGCGACTGCATTAGGCGACAAGCTTAAGAAGGATGCTTTATTTCTTAGAAAATTAAAGCAAGAAGGCAAAGATGACGAAATCAAGAAGACTCGTGAAAAATTCTTAAGTGAAGTTTACCAAATGACTGCCATTGCTGTTGGTGAGCCACCTAAGAAATTTGATCTTGAATATCGCGATGACGATAAGAAGTATCACTTAGAAAAAGACCTTACTCCACTTGAATTCTTACACAAGTACTTAGGCGACGTTGATTTTGATGACTACGTTGTTTTAACTAACGCTCCAGATCACGAATATGGCAAGCTTTATGGTTTACCAGCAGAAGACAACGTTTCTGGTTCACTCAGAATTAAGCTTTTGAACGTGCCAATGGAATACTTGACCGCTGCTTCAATTGCCCAATTAAAGGATGGTGAAGCTGTTTGGTTTGGTAACGATGTTCTTCGTCAAATGGACCGCAAGACTGGTTACCTTGACACTAACCTTTACAAATTAGACGACTTATTCGGCGTTGATCTTAAGATGTCAAAGGCTGACAGATTAAAGACCGGTGTCGGCGAAGTTTCTCACGCCATGACTTTAGTTGGTGTTGATGAAGACAATGGTGAAGTTCGTCAATGGAAAGTTGAAAACTCATGGGGCGACAAGTCCGGTGCTAAGGGTTACTATGTAATGAACAATGAATGGTTCAACGATTACGTTTACGAAGTTGTTGTTCACAAGAAGTATTTGACCGACAAACAAAAGGAACTTGCTGAAGGCCCAATCACTGATCTTCCCGCATGGGACTCACTTGCTTAATTATTTAAGATAAACGAAAAAGACTTAATCTAGCAGCAAATGTCTAGATTAAGTCTTTTTTAATCCTTTTTCTTCTACTTATAATTTGGAGCAGCCTTAGTCATTTGAACATCATGTGGATGTGATTCACGCAAACCTGCATTAGTGATTTGAACAAATTGTGCCTTTTCAATCAACTCAGGAATATTTGCGGCACCACAGTAACCCATACCAGAGCGAAGTCCCCCATCAATTTGGAAGACTACATCACTCACGTCGCCCTTGTACTCTACACGAGCTTCAACACCTTCCGGCACCAATTTATTAGCTTCGTTAACGCCGCCTTGGAAGTAACGGTCACTTGAACCATGAGCTTGAGCCATCGCACCAACAGAGCCCATACCACGGTAACGCTTAAACTTCTTGCCATTTTCTTCAAAAATATCACCAGGTGCTTCAGTTGTTCCTGAAAGCATACTACCGAGCATGACGGCATTACCACCTGCTGCTAAAGTCTTAACTACATCCCCAGAATATTTGATACCACCATCGGCAATGATTGGCTTGTGGTACTCACGTGCAGCTGAAGCAGCATCATAAATAGCAGTAATTTGTGGTACACCAACACCGGCAACGATTCTAGTAGTACAAATTGAACCAGGTCCAATCCCAACTTTAACTACGTCAACACCTGCATCAAATAATGCTCTAGTTGCATCCCCAGTTGCAACGTTACCGGCAATCAGAGTTTGCTTAGGAAAATGATCATGGATCTCTTTAATCTTACGTAAAACACCAGCTGAATGACCGTGAGCAGTATCAATCACGATTGCATCGGCACCAGCTTCAAGAAGTGCTTCTGCTCTTTCAAAAGTATCACTAGTTACACCAACAGCTGCGGCACAAAGCAATCTGTTTTGGTCGTCAACTGCAGCCTTAGTCGCATTGCTTGGTACGACTACGCTCTTCACATTGGCTACTTCGCCAGCTTGAGCTTGAATTGACATGTTCTTGTGTACTACACCAAGTCCACCTTGAAGAGCCATAGCGATTGCCATTGCGCCTTCAGTAACAGTATCCATTCCTGCACTGATCAATGGAATATTTAATTTGATATTATCGGCAAGCTTAGTGCTTAAATCAACTTCATTTGGCAAAACGTGACTTTCTGCCGGAATTAATAAAACATCATCAAAAGTTAAACCTTTTTTGGCAAATTTGGTATCCCAGTTAGACATATGACTCTCCTTTTCTCATTCAAAAAATTATTAGCTTTACTTTACTAGCACCCTTACCAAATTTCAAGAAATATATCAAAAAATCCATCCTTCAAGGATGGATTTGCTTATTCATAGCTAGCAGCAACATTTTGATAATGAGCAACTTCATCATCACTGCAACGCACAAAATGTCCAGGACGGATTTCATGCATGGTACGTTCTTTACCATCGCCCTCTTCTTTTTGTACATCATAGTCTATACGCTTACGATTTCGTTCAATTTCTGGATCAGGCACTGGAACTGCCGAAATCAAACTCTTAGTATAGTCATGCAACGGACGATCATAAACATCATCGGCTGGTCCTACTTCGAGTAACTTACCAAAGTGCATAACACCAATGCGGTCAGAAATAAATTTAACCATTGATAAGTCATGCGCAATAAATAAGTAAGTTAGCCCATGCTTTTTCTGCAATTCTATCATCAAGTTAACAACTTGCGCTTGAATCGAAACATCTAACGCCGAAATAGGTTCATCTGCAACGATAAATTTAGGTTCTACTGCCAATGCACGTGCAATTCCGATTCTTTGACGCTGCCCACCAGAAAATTCGTGAGGGAAACGACTAGCATGATTCTTATTCAAGCCAACCGTTTCAAGTAATTCTTCTACTCTCTGACGACGTTCTTCTTTTGATTTAACTAAATGGTGAATGTCCAAACCTTCCGCAATAATATCCTCTACTGTCATTCTAGGATTTAATGATGCATATGGATCTTGGAAAATCATCTGTGCATCACGCCGAAATTTCAATTTATCTTCACGTTTCTTCAGATTTTCAATGTTTTTTCCCTCAAAGATAACCTCACCAGCAGTTGGTTGATAAAGCTGTAAAATTGAACGGCCAGTCGTAGTTTTACCTGAACCTGATTCACCTACTAAACCGAAGGTTTCTCCTTTATGGATATCAAAACTCACATCATCTACAGCTTTAGTGATTGTACGTCCATTTTTGAAGTATTGCTTTAAATGCTTTACTTGCAAAATCTTTTCTTTTTCTGACATATAAATCTCCTCTCGCTGTTGCTAGTTTTGTACCTTATTTTCTTCTTGCATCAATTCAAATTTCTTCCAACGTCTTTGAATTTCAGCCGGTGGTTCTACTTTAGGTGCTCCTGGTGCAAGTAACCAAGTAGCCGCATAATGTGTATCTGATACTTTGAAAAATGGTGGTTTACGCTCAATATCAATTTTCATTGCATACTTGTTTCTTGGTGCAAACGGATCACCCTTAGGTGGATCAAGTAAATCTGGGGGTGTACCCGGAATTGATTCCAAAGTATCACTTTCTAAAGTTGGCATTGAATTAATCAATCCCCAGGTATATGGGTGTTGCGGATTATAGAAAATATCATCTACTGTACCATATTCCATAAATTCACCAGCATACATTACTGCCACTCGATCGGCCATCCCAGCAACAACACCCAAATCGTGAGTAATAAAGATAATTGAAGTCTTAACTCTTTTTTGTAAACTCTTCATTAAATCCAAAATTTCTGCTTGAACTGTTACATCTAACGCAGTAGTTGGTTCATCTGCTAATAAAATTTCTGGCTCACAAATTAAAGCAATTGCAATCACAATTCTTTGTCGCATACCACCAGAGAATTGATGAGGGTATTCATTAATTCTCTCTTCGGCATTAGGAATACCAACAGCTTTCATCATTTCCAAAGCCTTAGCCCAAGCTTCTTTTTTTGAAACGCCTTTATGCTTAATCAAAGGTTCAGCAATTTGTTGACCAATCTTCATGGTTGGATCCAGTGAAGTCATTGGATCTTGGAAAATCATGGCAATTTCATTACCACGAATTTTTTGCCATTCTTTTTCAGAAATATCCAATAAATTTTTACCGTGAAAATTTATTTCTCCACCCATAATTTGAGCATTACGAGCAAGAAGTCCAATAATTGAACGAGTAGTAACAGATTTTCCTGAACCTGATTCACCAACAATTGCCAAGGTTTCTCCCTCATTCAAATGAAAGGAGACATCACGAATTGCCTTTACTTCACCTGCATAAGTGTGAAAATCAATTTTCAAATTTTTAACATCCAAAATTTTCTTTGGCATTTAGTTTTGCCTCCTATCTTTGTCCTTTAGGGTCAAATGCATCACGCAAGCCATCACCAAGTAAGTTAAATGCAATCATCAAGATACATAAAACAATTGCTGGATACCACATCTGATATGGTAAGAATTGGAAGTTCTTTTGGCCTTCATTCAGAAGCACACCAAGTGAGGTTTCCGGTGCAGTGATACCAATACCAATAAAACTTAGGAATGCTTCAAAGAAGATTGCACTTGGGATAGTATACATGGTTTGAATAATGATTAAACTTGATAAATTAGGAACAAGATGCTTCCATGCAATTTTCCAACCTGATTCACCTAATGACTGTGCTGCCAAAACATATTCTTCATTTTTCAAACTCAATGTTTCTGCACGAATTTGCCGGGCCATTGTCGTCCAACTTGAAATAGCAATTGCTAAAATAATTGAAGTAATACCTGGTTTTAAAACAACCAACATTAGAACCACAATAATTAAGTTAGGAACGGAAGAAATAATTTCGATAATCCGTTGCATAACGTTATCGACTCCTCCGCCTTTCCAACCAGAAATTATTCCATACATAACCCCGATCGTTAAATCAAAGAAAGCAGCTACTAAAGCAACAATTAAAGAAATTTTTGTACCATAAATAATTCTTTGACCTAATGAACGACCTAAGTAGTCAGTTCCTGCTATGAAATACTTATCCTTAGGAACATTATTTTGAGCATAGGCATCAACCCATTGGCCATTTTGCTTAATTTTACCGTTAAGACCATTAATAGCGCTCAATCCCGGAACTTTAGCAGGTAAATTAGCGTACTGCGGATGTGATTTTACCAATGTAGATTTATTAATAAATGGCGTTGAACCAAAAGCAACTATAACCATAAAAATAATAACGATTGCAGAGATTACAGCTGCTTTTCTTTGTTTGAATCTTATCCAAACATTTTGACTAAATGAAAGTGCAGGCCCAGCAATTTTTTCACTATCTTGAGCTTGTCCTTTTGGTAAAGGTTCAAAAGCATCTGGACTAAGTTTTAAATCTTTTTCATCCATATCTCTAAGCCTCACTTCCTGCTAATCTAATTCGTGGATCGATTAATCCGTAAACAATATCAGTGATTAAAAGAACAATTACTAGACCAATACAGTAGACCATTGTAATACCCATGATTGTTGGATAGTCATTAGTCAAAATTGACTTAACGAATTGTTCACCAATTCCAGGGATATTGAAAATATTTTCAATAACCATTGAACCAGTCATCAACGCTACAGCATAAGGTCCAATCAAAGTCACTAATGGAATTACTGAGTTACGCATTGCGTGCTTTCTAATAACTTCCATTCTACTTAATCCTTTTGCCTTACCTAATTCAATGTAGTCACTACTCAAAGTATCAACCATGCTAGTTCTAATAAATCGAGCCGTTTCAGCAAGCGGACCTACAGCTAAAGCAATAGTTGGCAAGATGGTTTGAGAAAATTGACCCCAACCAGCGATCGGGAACCATCCCAGTTTTAAACCAATGTAATATTGAAGAAGAACTGCTAAAACAAAGTTAGGAACAGATTTACCAATAATTGAAAAAACAGTTGCAGTAGAATCAGCCCAAGTACCTTGTTTCATGGCTGCAATCGCACCAACGATAACGCCGAGCACAACACCAAGAATCAATGCTTGAAGACCTAATTGAACTGAAGCACCGAGACGAGCACCAATTAATGATGAGACAGGTTGATTACTGTATTGGAAACTTGTTCCAAAATCACCGTGCAGCATACCGACAATATAAATCAAGTATTGTTGCCATACTGGTTTATTCAAACCATATTGTTGGTCCATGATATGTCTTTGCGTCATCGTCATCTTTGCTTCATTGGCATACGGTGATCCTGGCATCAATTTCATTAAGAAAAAGGTTACCGTTGCTACAATAAACAAAGTGAGGATCATATATAAAATACGCTTTATTAAGTATCTAGCCATATTTGCAGCTCCTTACTTTTTATTTAATCTTCACATTATTTTTTAATGTTAGTTTCTATTATAGCAAAACACAAAAAAATATCTAGTCATAATTAAAAAAATAAGAGAAAATCGCATTTTCTCTTATTTTTTTAATTAATATTTATTTTTCAACATATGCATACTTAAAGTTATAATTAGCACCTGCACCGTTGTAAACAACATTTTTAACCGTTGGTCGAACCATCCAAGCTTCGGCAGGTTGATACAAAGGTACTACTCCCTGTTCTGTTAACAATACACGTTCAGCCTTAGCTAAATCTTCAAAACGATCATCCATATTACCAGTAGTCTTTGAAGCGGCAACATACTTATCGTAATCTTTATTAGCCCACTTACTCCAATTATATGATGCATTTGTAGTATTCAAATCAAGGAAAGAAATTGGATCAGTAAAGTCCGCTTGCCAACCCATGAGCAAAGCATCAAAATTACCACTTTGGCCACGTACTAATGCAGTCTTCTTAGGTAAGCTGTTAACTTTAACACTGACTCCCTTCAAATTAGATTCAATAGTACTTTGCAAATATTCCCCAGCCTTTTTAGCATCATCATCGTCATAAGTTAGCAAAGTAAAGTTAACTTTACTTTGACCTAAAGCCTTTTGTGCCTTCTTCCAATAATTTTTAGCTAACGCAGGATTATATGTCATTACCTTATCTGT
Source organism: Lactobacillus gallinarum (assembly GCF_002160635.1). NCBI lineage: Bacteria > Bacillati > Bacillota > Bacilli > Lactobacillales > Lactobacillaceae > Lactobacillus > Lactobacillus gallinarum. Next base: position 16,316 of record NZ_NFKZ01000009.1, on the reverse strand, counting down.
TTCAGCTGTTTTAACTAAAGCCGTATAATCTTTACCATTAAATTCAGTCATGTTAGCTGGTGAAAAAGTAGTTACTGGCTTATTGGCCCCACCTACTGAGGAAGCTAAAGCTTTACGATTGATTGATAACGAAAGTGCTCTACGGAAATCTGCATTCTTAAAAAGTCTATTTTTCTCATTTAATTGCAAATATTGAGTAGATGAAGCTGGTCTAATAGTATAGCCTGATTGATGTTTCAATTGCTTTGTAGCCTGTGGTGCCAACAAAGCGGCATCCAACTTACCTGATTGATACAGGTTATAGTCAGTTGATGGCGTTTTTTGAACGCTGTAATTAATAGTACTTAGCTTAACCTTATTCTTATCCCAATAATTATTATTCTTAACTAACTTCCAAGATAAATTAGAGCCTGTCCAACCCTTTGAAACAAATGGACCATTGTAAACCATAGTTTTTGAGGAAGTACCATAGTTCTTACCATACTTTTCAACAGCATGCTTATTTTGTGGGAAGAAAACACCAAATCCCATTAACAGCTTAAAATACGGGATTCTTCTATCTAAAGTAACAGTTAAATGTTGATCATCATCAGCTTTAACACCAAGTGTATCAGCCTTTTTCTTACCCGCTACTACGGCATCTGCATTCTTTACACCTGAAAAAAGATATGCATATTGTGATGCTGTTTTTGGATCAACGGTCCTGCGCCAAGAATAAACAAAATCTTTAGCAGTCACGGGATCTCCATTGGACCATTTAGTATTTTTTCTTAAAGTAAAATGCCAGGTCTTACCGTCTTTTGAAACTTCAGTCTTAGTTGCTAAAGCGTTTTCTACCTTAGAATTTTTACCTAAACGGTATAATCCTTCCATGGAATTGCTAATTTGATCCATGCTAGTAGCATCGGTTACCTTTGATAAATCTAAAGTTTGTAGTTCTGATTTAGTCATCCAATTTAAAGTTTGTTTAGTTCCAGTTGAAGAGTCCTTATTAGAACACGCTGCTAGAGTTGCAGCAGATACTACTGTTAACATACTTGCACTTAAATACTTTTTCCATTTTTTCATTTTTATTCCTCATTATTTTCATACACAAAAGGAGCAACCGCCTACTTGCAGTTGCTCCTTTTAATTAAAATCCATTTATCGCCTACAAAATTATTCCAAGCACTGCAACTGAAGTTAAGTATTGAGTTGTAAGGTTAAAATAACAATTGAAATTGATAACATGAATTTTCTCCTTAATTTAATTACTAATTACCGGAAACATAAGCTCCCTTAAAGTTGTAGTTAGCACCAGCTGCATTGTACACAATGCCCTTAACTGATGGACGTACTAACCAAGCAGTAGTTTGGTAGTAAAGTGGCGTGATACCTTGATCCTTAAGCAAGATCTTTTCTGCCTTAACTAAATCGCTGAAGCGGCTTTCATCGTTAGTTGCAGTCTTAGAGCTGGCAATTAACTTGTCGTATTCACCGTTAGCCCACTTACCAGTGTTTTGTGCATTCTTTGAAGTGAACAAATCATCAAATGAAATTGGATCTGCGAAGTCAGCGCCCCAACCAGTAACAACAATATCAAAGTTACCAGCAGTTGAACGACTCAAACGAGTCTTGAATGGTAAGTTTTGAACACTAACTTTGGCACCCTTTAAATTTTCTTCAATTTGACTTTGAAGAGTTTCAGTGGTCTTTTGAGCAGCATCAGTATCATCTGACAAGATAGTGAATGAAACGCTCTTAGTGCCTAATTCCTTAAGGGCTTGAGCAAATAACTTCTTAGCTTTAGCTGGGTTGTATTGACTGTAATCAGTATCCTTGGTCTTATCAGCAAAGTCTTGACCTTCAACCTTAGTCAAACCAGCTGCAGTTAATGAACTTGCAGGCTTGTTAGCACCACCTAAAGCATTAGTTAAAGCTTTACGGTTAATTGCAAGTGAAATTGCACGACGCAAGTTAGCATTCTTTAAGAACTTATTCTTTTGATTGTATTGTAAGTAGAAAGTACTTGAACCTGGACGAAGAGTGAAGCCATTTTGATGCTTTAAATTCTTAGTTTGTTGCGCATCAAGACTTACTGCATCAATCTTATTTGATTGGTATAAGTTGTAAGCAGTTGATGGTGTCTTTTGCACGCTGTAGTGAATTGTGTCTAACTTAACAGCATTCTTATCCCAGTAGTTGTTGTTCTTCTTCAAGTTCCATGAAAGGTTAGAACCTGTCCAGCCAGTTTGCTTGAATGGACCGTTGTAAACCATGTACTTAGAAGCAGTACCGTACTTAGAACCATACTTTTCAACAGCCTTTTCTTGTTGTGGGAAGAATAATGGGAATCCCATCAAAAGCTTGAAGTATGGAATACGCTTATCAAGGCTAACAACTAACTTGTTGTTACCTTCTGCCTTAATACCTAAAGTGTTAACTGCTGCCTTACCTTTAGAAATCTTGTCGGCATTGTGAATACCTTCGAACAAGTATGCATATTGTGAAGCAGTCTTAGGGTTAACAGTTCTACGCCATGAATAAACGAAGTCCTTAGCAGTTAATGGAGTACCATCTGACCACTTAGAGTTACGTAAAGTGAAAGTCCAAGTCTTACCATCTTTACTTACTTGAGTCTTTGATGCCAAACCATTTTCAACCTTAGAGTTTTCACCTAAACGATAAATACCTTCCAAAACATTGTTCAATTGGTTAAAACTAGTAACATCAGTTGCTTTTGACAAGTCCATGGTAGGAATTTCTGCACTTTCTTCCCAGTTAAGAGTCTTCTTAGCTGAAGAAGATGAGTTACTCTTTGAACCACAAGCTGCTAAAGTTGCAGCTGAAACTAAAACTGTAGCTCCTGCCGCAAATAATTTTGCAAATTTCATACAATTAACCCCTCTCAATTATGAGATTTTTAATAATTCTTTTTAACTTGATTAAGAGTATACTCATGTTTTTATTAAAATGCAATATTATTTTTTAATTTTATTTTTATACAGCACACAAAAAGGTTACTAGATATAGTTCTAGTAACCTTTTTAACTTATATATTCCACTCTTGCATGAACTCACGCACAAAATTGCGCATGTAAGCTGTACGTCGTTCAGCCTCTTTTTTAGCTGCCGGTGTATTCATCAAATCAGCTAACGAAAATAATTTTTCATAAAAATGATTGATCGTTGTTTCCTCATGATTGCGATATTGATCATGACTCACTAACTTCTCTGGTTTAATTTTAGGATCATAAATCTTGTTGCCGTGCTTGCCACCATATGTAAAGGCACGTGCAATTCCAATTGCGCCCAAACTTTCTAATCGATCTGCATCTTGAACATATTGGCCAGAAAGCGGCAAATGATAATGATGCTCAATATTGGCGGAGAAAGACATGTGCTGAATAGTATAAAGAATGTCCCAAGCTTCTAGATCATTAAAACCTAATTGAGGCAATAATTCTTCGATCTCTTTAACCACCTTTGCGGGATCAGCACAAATCTTTTCATCAATCGTATCATGAAGATAACCTGCAGATTTAATAATTGCTACTTCGCGGCTATCCCTATGCGCATGTTCATGATCAGCAAGGTACATCTTGCTAGCTAATTTAGCCACACGCTCACCATGATAAAAATCATGTCCTGTCTTTTCGCCCTCTAAATGCTTTTTAGTAAAATCAATTACTGCATCAATATTCATTATGCCATTGAATCCCATGCTTCTACTGGAGTTGCTTCGCCTTCCCAGATCTTAACTAATTTTTCTGGGACGTATTGCTTCTTTACGACTACCTTAAATAAGTATTCGTTGAACCAATCATCATCCATGACAAAGTAGCCTTTTTCACCGACTTTTGTGCCCCAAGAATTTTCAATCTTCCATTGACGTGGCTTACCATCAACCACATCAACACCCACTAAAGTCATGGCATGAGTTGAACCGGAAGCACCAGTTTGCAAACGTTCCTTCTTAGATAATTTAGTTTCAATATTAAAAATAGTATCGGTTTGGTAAAGGCCCTTAGATAAGATACCTTTTTGACGATCACTATCTTTACCAACATCACAGCCAAACCAGATAGTTTCACCAGCTTTAAGTTGCTTAATAGCAGCTTCTTTTAAGTTGTTAATTTCAGTATTTAAAAATTGAACTGGCGTACCACCTTCAACATTGTCTTCAAATGGTAATGCATAAAGTTTATCAAATTCATGATCTGGAGCATTGAACAAAACAATGTAATCATCAAGATCATCAGTAAAGTAATTATGGAAGAAATCGAGTGGAGTTAAATCACCATCAAAATGGTACTTGCCATCGTCATCTTTGAATTCAAGATCAAAGTGTTGGACAGGTTCACCAAATGCAATGACAGCCATACGGTAAACTTCACTTAAGAATTCTTGACGCTTTGCTTCGATTTCATCGGTCTTGTTTTCCTTAGCTAATTTACGCAAAACTAGACCATCTTCGCGCAGCTTCATATTCAATGCACGGTTAAAAGCGGCGGTATTGTTTGCAGTAAAGCTCTCTTCTTGAGCATAAGTTGGCACCAAACCATACTTGCGAATCAATGATACAGCCATAGCCCATTGACCACCATCGGTATCAGGACCTTGCATATAAGTGTGAACAGTTCGATCATCAAGTGGTCTATCAGCTGTATTTAAAATATTGTCAAAAAAGATATTGGCTCTTTCTACTCTATCCCAGAAGAAGAGATAATTTTGAGAAAAAGTAAAATTCTTGGCATTGTATTTTTTAGCAAAACCATGACGCAAAGTATTTAATGCCGCAAATAACCAGCAACGTCCAGATTGCTTTTGATCAGTTACATTATCAGTAGGAATTTCAATTGAAAAATTACGGTTAAGCTTTCTAATTCCTTCGGTATTGAAACTTGCCTTTTGGACACCATTATTTACGACTGCTAGTTCTGCTACTCGGTTTTGTGGTTCTTTTTTATATTCTTTTTGAAACTTGGCAATTTCTGCCATTGTAAGTTCGTGTTTCATATAACTTTCCTTTCTCGTTAGAAATCATTTAGTTGTCATCATTTTAGCATTATTTTGCCTACTAAAAAAAGCCGCTTCCCAGGTTTGAACTGGGGACCTCCTCCTTACCACGGCGGTGCTCTACCTATTGAGCTAAAGCGGCGTTTCTATTGTATCAAAAAAGGCGAAGATATTCATTCTGAATATCTTTGCCCTTTAAAAATTCCTAATCCAAGAGTAGAAAAAGCCTACAAATATATATGAGGTTATTAAACTTTAATCAATGACTAGTTCTTAACAACATCCTTGCTGTTCAGCCATTGCTTCTTGTTAATTCTAACAATCTTCTTGTGGTTAACCTTCTTAACAGCCTTTGCTGTGAAAGTTGAACCCATTTTAACTGTCTTCTTAGTCTTCTTAGCATTCTTAGTGTAAACAGCAACCCTTTGGTTCTTGGTGTCTTTAACAATGACGAAGATCTTGTCACCCTTCTTAATTGATGGGTTAGTTGGTACGTCTTCAGCAACACCTAACTTTGGAGCAGTAAATGAAGTAGCTTGAGCGGCATTACTACCGATACCGACAAGACTTAAGCCGATTACTAAACTTGAAACAACTTTTAAAACTTTTCTTGATTCTAACATTTTAATAACCTCTTTCTATTTACTTGCTTTCTCTTTACGCTTTTACTATAACACTATTTAGCCAAAAGTAAACAAGATGGTTAAATATTTCACAATAAATATTCAAAAGGCTATATTTTACAATTGCGCTCTGTGTCAGCATTCTTAAATTGTATATCGGTATAATTATATGCATATATTGTTGCAGTATTCTACATCGTATAGTCATCATGTGAATTTGTAAAATAACTTATATTGATTATTTTGCTTTTTGTGGCAAAAATAAAATAACAGTTTATCTAGTAAAATATTATTTTATTTAATTCACGCTTTTTCAGTATTCAAAACTGCATAAAATCAGTTACTATATTAGTTAAATTTCATATAGTATTTCTGAAAACAAAAAAATGAGATGAATTATCATCCCATTTTCTCTGATTAATTACTTAATTGTAACCAAAGTGTACTTTCTCTTACCCTTACGGATAATTACATACTTACCATCGAAGGCGCTTGATGGATCAACTTCAAAGTCAACGCTTTGTTCACGATCACCATTAACATAGATCGCACCATTCTTAATGTCTTCACGTGCTTGACGCTTTGAAGGTTCAATCTTGGTATCAACTAAAAAGTCAACCAAGTTCTTCTTTTCGCTGCCTGCTTCTGCACTTGGAGCGTTCTTCAAACCTTGTTCAATTTGAGTTACTGATAAGTTCTTAATATCACCTGAGAACAATGCATCAGTAATCATTTGAGCTTCTTTAAGACCGGCTTCACCATGAACGAACTTAGTTACTTCTTCAGCTAAACGCTTTTGAGCAGCTCTCTTCCAAGGTTCCTTTTCAGTCTTTTCAGCCAAGTCTTCGATTTCTTCACGGCTAAGGAAAGTAAAGTACTTAAGGTACTTAACAACGTCACGGTCATCTTGGTTAATCCAGAATTGGTAAAATTCATAAGGACTAGTCTTTTCAGGATCAAGCCACACAGCACCACCAGCTGACTTACCAAACTTAGTACCATCAGCCTTAAGCATCAATGGAATAGTCAAACCAAATGCAGGACGATCTGCACCTTCAAGCTTGTGAATAAGGTCGATACCTGCAGTGATGTTACCCCATTGATCACTACCACCGATTTGAAGTTGAACACCATCATCTTTGTTCAAGTGGTAGAAGTCGATGGCTTGCAAAATTTGGTAAGTAAATTCAGTGAATGAAATACCGTTTTCAAGACGACTAGCAACAACGTCCTTGTTAATCATGTTGTTAACTTGGAAGAACTTACCGTAATCACGCAAGAAATCGATTAAGTTAAGCTTGCCAAGCCATTCAGCATTGTTTCTAATTTCAAAGTTTTCAGTACCAAACAACTTCTTCATTTGGTTAGTCAAGCATTCTTCATTGTGCTTAACTTGGTCGGCAGTTTGCAAAGTACGTTCAGTCTTACGACCTGATGGGTCACCGATTGCACCAGTACCACCACCGATCAAAATTACTGGGTGGTAACCTGCCATTTGGAATCTCTTCAAGATCATGAATGGAATTAAGTGACCGATGTGAAGTGAGTCACCAGTTGGGTCAGTACCACAGTAAAGAGCAAGATCATCATGTTCTGCTAAGTACTTACGTAAACCTTCTTCATCAGTTTCTTGATTAATGGCTCCACGCCACTTCAAGTCTTCTAAGATATCAAACTTTGCCATAATTTTCCTCCAATAAAAAACGTCCCCTGATCTTCCGATCAAGGGACGACTAAATTACATTATTAGCCGTGGTACCACCCACGTTTGCGCTACTGCGCCTTATTAAAGCCGGTAAAGGAGCAACCCTATTAAGTACTTCGCTAAAATCGGCCTGTCTAGCTCACACCAACCGCTAGTTCTCTGAACGCTGAGCCGACTCGCTACTCATTCGTTAGTTATGATATTAACGAGAAAAATAGTTTTAGTCAACCGCTATTTTAAGAAAACCGTTTTAATTGCGGACCATGGACCTTCTTCTCTGCCATTTAAAGCTTGTAATTTCACTTCATAACTTCTATTTCTGGTAATACCTGTAATAGCGTTAGAAGCTTGATCGGTTACTTCGTAATACCACTTGCTTGTACCTTTTTGGCGGTAAGCAATGCGGTAACTTTGTGCACTATCAATTTTCTTCCAAGCTACATGAATGTTGTGGTAAGTATTGTCAGCTTTAGCAATGGTTAAATCGACAGCTCCTGGTGTGGCATCTGAAGGAGCATAGTAGGTATGCTCAACAACTTTACTCCAAGCACCAAAATAATTATCAGTTTCTGGATTACCGTAACGAATGTAGTCAGGGTTGCTTACTCCGCGAGCTACAAAATCATAAGTTTGACCATTAACTAACTTTTTACCAATTTGAACTGGAATTTTATGACCGTTTCTTTCTAGATAGCGCGTAGCTGGAGCAGTACTTACTTCTGCAGTGTTGCTACTAGAAGTAAATGAGGCAGCCTTTGAGCCCTTCTCACGCCATGCAAGTTCGTAAGTCTTAGCATGAAGTGCATCCCTCAATGTAGCAACCACACCATCCTTAGTATCCTTCAAAGATTCAATTTCAGTATCTGTTGGCACCATGCGTGTATCAGGAACGGCTGTTAATTGGAAATCATAAAGCCCGCGAGTATTTACACTAAACACATAGGTTCCTTTAGCCAAGTACCAACTTTGGCTGGCAGTCTTATTGCCATTAACTTTGAAATCCTCTGGGTAAAGCATAGTGCTACCGCCAACAGAATTATCTTTATCAAACATGATTACGTTCATCTTGCTGAAGATGTTGCCTTTTCCAAGTTGATAAATTGGATTATTAGTCATCTTCATCGTAACCATTTGAGGTGAATCAATAGTAAAGCTGTAGTAGTCGATACTATCATAATTGTACATTTCACCCATTGCTTTGATTTTTTGACCAATTTTAATCTTTCTTGCCTTAAGGCTGCTGTTATCATTATCCTTCTTAGTTTCAACGTAAGTTTCTAAATTCTTACGAATCTTAGTCAAACGAGTATATGCAGTCTTTATGTTGGCATTCTTTGAACTGGTTAAATAGTATGTACCCTTACGCAAATAATATGTATTCTTCTTTTTGCCATAAGGAATACATGTCCATTCCATACTATTTTTCAAGGTAACATTACTATTTGTAACTAATCTACCAGCTGCAGGTAAATGTAATTTGTAAATTTTGCCTTTAGTTACATGGTTACGTTTATTAATATTAAAACTAGTAGTATTCTTTGGATTATATGTACCAGCTTGAACAGTTGTAGCAGAAAGTCCAAGAAGTGCAGCACTTGTTAGTGCCATTGTCATTATCTTTTTCATTTTAATCACCTTTAACACGTTTTTTCTTAGCTACTATTTTACCATTAGACACAAAAAAGACCGAACTTCGTGTTCGGTCTTTTGTTTAGTTATTCAACTTGTAGAAGCCCTTAGCCTTCAAGCCATAAGCTTGACCAGCAGTCATATCGTATTGAACCATTTCGTAGTCATTCAAAATTGCTTGTTGTTCTGAAGTCAATTTCTTAGGATCAACGAAGTGTCCCTTTTGATCAACTAATTGGAAGCCTTTATCACCGTTAAAGTTAATGGTGATTGCAGGAAGCTTCTTGTGAACTTCAGTAAGTAATGCTTGGTAAGGAGTTACCTTAGAATTAGTTTGTTCAAGCATCATTGCAGTGAAGTCGCTAGTGTTGACGTAATTAGTGTTGTGAGTCAACTTCTCCTTAGCACCATGTTCTCTAGCGTACTTGTTAGAGTAAATGAAGTAACGAGTAGCGTGCATTTGAACAGGATACTTAGCAGTGTAGTTTTGTGACAAGATACTTGGGTAGTGGTCACCGTAGAAGACAATGGTAATTGGCTTCTTGATCTTATCAATTTGACCAATAAACTTCTTAACTGCCTTGTCGGTGTATTGCGTACCCTTGATGTAAGTTGCCATTTGTTCACGAACGGCAGCAGTGTTGAAGAGTTCACCAGATACCTTACCCATGTATTCGTTGTTTGGATACCAGTTGTTGTAAGGCATGTGGTTTTGAATTGAGATCAAGTTAATAAATTGACCACCCTTCATGCTGTTGATTTGCTTCAAACCATTTGCATAAGTAGTGAAGTCGGAGTTGTAAGTACTCTTACCAAGTTTCTTTTGATCAATGATCTTGTATTTAGAACCAAGGTAAACGAACTTGTTAAACTTAAATCTCTTGTAGTCTTCTACTCTTGAGTAGTAAGTACCAATGAATGGGTGAACAGCTGACTTGTAGTTGAAGTCCATACCAATGGTTGGGTAGAAGTCGTAGTTTGGTACGATTTGTACATATGGAGTCAAGGTTGACTTGAACATACCCATGTTAAATCCTGTCAAAGTTTCCCATTCCATGTTGGCAGTACCACCACCATAACCTGCACTAAGCATGCTACCGTAAGTAGATCTGTCCTTCATTGATTGAATAAACTTAACTGGGTTTGGAGTTTTTGGATCAATCTTAATTGTTGGGAAAGTATATGGATCAACAAAACTTTCACTCAAGTTGTAGACAATAGTTTGATCCTTTAAAGTATTCTTTCTAGTCTTGTTAATTTCATCAGCAATCTTGCCATACTTTTCATTCAAGTGATTAATCGTAGCCTTGGAGTAATTAGATGGCTTATTCATAATCTGTAAATCGAAGTAGTTCAAGAAGTTCAATAATGGACCGTTAATTTGAATATCACGTTCAGGGTTTCTGAATGATTGCTTGTTATCAAAACCACGGTTGATGTGATAAATGATTCCGCCATCGTGGTTGAAGCGAGCTGGTGTCATAAACAAAAGCAAGCTGAGCAATGCCCAGATACCACGGCGCTTCCATGAACCCTTTTTCTTAATTGGAAACTTGATTTCAAGGAAAACAGTCAAAGCAATTACAATCACTAAAGCAACGGCAATCATAATTACCTTTTGTTGACCAACCATTGGAAGCAAGGTCTTCCAGTTAACAATTTCATCAAGTTCAGTTGGATAAATAGGTTCACCACGAAGGTTAAGCTTGATCTTGTTGGCAATGGCCCAACCAATGGTAATTACACTAACCAAAATGGTTGAAGTCCAGTAACGCGTTGTGATGAAGTAGAAAATTGCAAACATGGCATCCAAGAAAATGGCTGTCAAAATGATTGCAAAGAATCTAGTCCCGAGCAAGAAGATAACTGCGTTGATATCAGTAGCAGTCGTAATTTGAATACGTAAATTGTCTGATTCGATCAAGAATGAGGCAAAACTCAAGATATAGAACCAGCCCCAAGTAAGAAGTCTTACTCGGTTTTCAACTACCCATGCTGTGAAGTTCTTCCAACCATATTCCACAACTTCAGCTAAATTATCATGACTATTGAAGAACTCAACTGTCTTCTTAATCGGCTTTATTCTAAATAAAAAGCGGTTATACAAATAGTTCAGCGCAAGAGCTGCGATCATCATAATGACGATCATCAAGAACTTGTTAAAACCAGCACTATTAGTAAAGCGGAATGATCTTACAAACCCACCAATAATTGGTGCGTCCATAAAAATAATTATTGAAATAAAGAAACGCATATCCTTAGCGCTATAGCTAACGATTACTTTTCTAAAGATTAAGAATACTGCCAAGACCATTAAAAATAGAAATGGCGAGGTAGGATTACTTAAAAACTTAGGAGTCCAAGAATAAACTCCACTACGTCCGGATAAACGCTGATACCAGTAGACACCGTTAAATCCCGGAACCCCAATAAACATTACAAAGAATGAAAATACTCCTGCAGCAATTGACCAGCCAAAGACTTTCTTAGGGATCTTAACATTGGCCAAGAACATCCCCCAAGCAAAGTATAAGACGAGGTAAACACCGTAAATGGAGTAGTTAAAGTACATTGTACCTGCACTAGTAGCAAAGCCTACTAATGTCAATGCACTAAGCAGCAACACATTTTGCTTAGTTGTAATTCGGCGTTGCAACTCATACAGATATGGTTGAGCCAAAATACTGAAAATCAATCCAGCTAGTAAAACTGAAGTACTTGTCAAAACTGGGAAGAACACACCCCACAGCTTCCACATGACAAAACTACCTGGTCGCTTAATGAAGTTAGCCAAATACAGAAGTATCAGCGTTACAACTGCAATAATCCAGAATCTGAATGCTTCAGTTGGACGGATTTTCTTTTTGCTGTATACAGCACCAAAAGCCATCGGTACAAGCACTAATGTTGCACTACCTAGCATTCCTGGAATAAATCTCATTAAGGTACTCAATGGCAATCTACCAAAGGTCTTCCCCCATGAAAACATCTGCACTAGCATTAAAAATGCAGCCAAGATTATACAAACAATTTGACCAACATTCAGTGATTTCTTTTTATTAATCTCACTCATTTTCCTAGTCTATGTCCTTACTAAAATTTTTTTGTTATTACTTACTCTTAATTCCCAACTTCTTTTTAATTGAATATAAAATATCAACTTTTTTACCATGACCGGTAAAGAAATCAATAATATCATGCCAGAACTTGAAAATCATAATTAAAGTAATCACCAAAAAGACAATTCCTGCTTCTTGATTGCGCCAAAATTCATAAACACTGAATAAAAGCATAAACACAATTGGTGGAATCGTCAAATTTTGCATAATTGCAGTTAATACCAGAGCAATTAGCAAAGTTGCAAATCCTGCCTTCCAATCATAAAAGACCGCTACCTGAGCGGCAACTGCAACACCTTTACCGCCTTTAAAATGATCCCAAATTGGAAAACAGTGTCCTAAAATCAATCCCAGACCAGTATATGCAATATTGATATGTGCTGGGAAAACAAAATACACAATAAACAGAGCAATCAAACTTTTTAGCAAATCGCCCAAACAAGTTAAAATACCCCATTTTTTACCAAAAACAGCCCCCATGTTAGCTGTTCCTGGATTATGTGAACCATATTCTGTAGGGTTTATTTTCAAAAAGATTTTACCAACAACCATCGCTGTCAGAAAATTACCAAAAATATAGCCAATCAGCGTGGCCCAAACTCGCTCCATTAATTATCCCCTTCTCCGGTGTAATCATAGATATGATAATGCTGAATCTTGCCACTCTTAAAACTAAAGCCATTAGCTTTATTTTGTTCATTCTGGAAGGTCTCGTTATTCTGAACAACTTCCTTTTCTAATTCCAACTCTGTGCGCACTAAATCAGAAATTCGTTGCAATTCACTAGTTGGTTGAATTTGATATGCGGCATCCTCAACCTCAGCATTATAGCCATGAAGATAATCACTTGATGAGCTTTTAGCACAATCACGATAATTCATTGCAATTTGTTGTAAAGCACTAAATGGCAAGTTGGTTCGTACATTGTTTGAAACAGAGGTTAGAATTGAATCTAAATTTGATAGTGAACTAATCGAAACAGCCTTTCTAATTAGTGTCGTGATGACTTGTCGCTGTCTCTCCTGCCTACCATAATCTCCTCTAGGATCATCGTAACGCATTCTCGAGTAAGCAAGTGCTCCGGCACCACCCATATGGGTTAATTTACCTTTCTTAAAGACATAACCGCCATATTCAAAGCTAAGCGTTGGTCGAATATTAATGCCGCCAACATAACGAATCATTTTCATGATCCCGCCCATATTAACTACAGCATAATATTTAACAGGCACATTAATTAATTCAGAGACAGTGTCCATTGCCATTCTTGCTCCGCCTATCTCATAGGCAGCATTAATTTTTTCTACCCCAAACTCATCTGTACCAACCATTTGCGCCATCGTATCACGTGGAATAGAAACCAACGTATAGTGCTTCTTAGCAGGGTTAACTACAGCTAAAATCATGGTATCAGTTCGTCCACGCTTTTCTTTTCTATGAAGAGCACCAGTATCGGTTCCCATCAATAAAACAGCAAAACGTTTTTTTCCATTAAATTCACCTGTAGTTTTCACTGCAGTTTGCGGATCATAGGTTTTATCAACAGCGTTCTTTGTTCGGAAATATACAGAAGCAAAATAAGCCGCGGTCGCAACTACTGCTACTAAGACTATTATCCCCGTGACCCACGCCCAAACATGGCGCTTTTTATATTTATGATTTTGCACTCGAGTCTCTGTCGGGTGATTTCTATACTCTTTTCTACTTTTCTTCATAAATCATACCTATATGTAAATTCACATTGAGTGTATTATAACAAAAAAAGCAAATCATCGCTGACTTGCTTCCTACATCTTATTAAAATCGTTACTTATTTTTACTTTAGTGTCAATGTAATCTCAAAATTGCGGCTACTTTCAGCCTCTAATTCAATTTTATCAGTAAAAGCAGTAACTTTACCATCTTCTGCGGCTAACTTAAAATCAGTTGAAGCAATATCTATTCCATGTTCTTCATTAATTAAACTAATTTTGTTAACGCTGCTCTGACTTTGCCAAGTACTTGGCAATACAAAACCTAATGAAAATGGTAATTCCTTATGTGATGAATTCTTTAGATAAAATGATATCTTTAATTGATTGCCCTCCAAAGCATATGTTATCATCACTTCAAAATGATATGGAAAACTTTTATAGCTTTCCGGTGTATCAATTAAAGTCAAACTGACTCGAGTATCACCTTTATCTACGACAGTCCAGGGCAGTTTGCTAGCCCAGTTATTGCCTTGATCAAGCACTGGAAAAGCAATTGCCATACCCTCTTCAGTCCCATTTTCGCCGAGATAATCATAATTATCATTAATAGATACAAGATGGACCATTTTGGCCCCATTCTCATCGACAGAGACTTGTAAGAGAGAATTATCAATTGTTTGCATATTTTTCTCCCCACTTTAATTCCATTGACAAAAATAGCACTTAAAAGGGGTAACTGTCAATTTTTAACACATTACAGCCGCTTTTATGGCCGCTGTCAGCCCGACTACCATATTCTCTAAACTCATTGAAGGATAACGTCCATTCTTAGTCTGACTTGGCAAATATGGAATATGAATAAAGCCGCCCTTTAAATCAGGATAATCGTGATGAATTAAATATTGAATTTCATAAAAAAGATGATTGCAGACATATGTCCCCGCAGAATTTGAAATTTGTGCAGGGATTCCGGCATGACGAATGTCAGTTACCATCTTTTTAATTGGCAATTGTGTAAAATAGCCATCTAATCCGTCTACTTGAATTTTGCCTTCTTTAGGACCTTTACCAGAATTGTCAGGAGTTGAACCCGATTGAAAATTAATTGCTATTCTTTCGGGCGTAATAGCACCGCGACCACCTGCCTGTCCTACATTAATCACCATCTCAGGATTTTCTTTTTCAATCGCTTTCTTTACGACATCAGCACTTTGATAAAAAATAGTAGGAACTTCTAACTTAATTATTTTGTTACCAGCTATTTCATTAGGTAATCTTTTTACAGCTTCAATTGCAGGATTAATTTTCTCTCCGCCAAAAGGATCAAAACCGGTTACTAATATTTTCATATCGTTCCTCTTTCCTTAGAAAAAAATGGTAAATTTTTTTATTTATAATATAATATACTTGTTCCAAAAAATTATGAAACTAAATGTTTAAAAAATAGTTTTTGGGGCAAGTTGATAAAATAGAGCATCCCTCTTGGGGTGCTTTTTTTTCCTAAAAAAGTACAAAATAAAAAGGAGCTTCTTGCAAAGTTCCTTTTTTGTGTGAATAACCATTAATTAAATTAGTCGTCCAACTTTTCCTTGTTAACAACATCCAAGTTTTCGTCGAATGTGTAAACAACTGGTTCACCAGTCTTCATTTCAAGGTTCATGATGTCGTCATCAGAAATGTTTTCGATGTACTTAGTTAAAGCACGAAGTGAGTTACCGTGAGCTGCGATAATTACGTTCTTGCCGTCAAGTAAGTCTGGAGCAATGTGATCTTCCCAGAATGGCATTACACGGTCAAGACATACGTGTAAGTTTTCTGCCTTAGGAACGATGTGTGGGTCCAAGTTTGCGTAACGACGGTCATGTGCTTGACTGAATTCATTGTCATCATCAATAGCTGGTGGCAAAACATCGTATGAACGACGCCAAATGTGAACTTGTTCATCGCCGTACTTTTCAGCAGTCTTCTTCTTGTTCAAACCTTGAAGAGCACCGTAGTGACGTTCGTTAAGTCTCCAAGTCTTCATTTCTGGAATCCAGAGTTGGCCACTTTCTTCCAATGCAAAGTGCAAAGTCTTGATGGCACGAGTTAATAATGAAGTGTAAGCTTGATCAAATTCAAGACCGTGTTCCTTGATTAAACGACCAGCCTTCTTAGCTTCTTCAACACCTTTTTCTGAAAGGTTAACATCAACCCAACCAGTAAATTGGTTTGAAAGGTTCCATTCACTTTGTCCGTGACGGATTAAAACTAATTTTGACATGAAATATCTCCTTTTAAAATTCAATGTTTCATCCATATTTTACACATTTCACAGTTTTTTTCATAGAGAAATGAGTAAAAAACATCTTTTTTTGATGTTCACTTTCTATTATCTTCTTTTTTGTGGTACTTTTAAGTAAAATATTCAAAAAGAAGTGTAAAAAATGAAATTCGTAAATTGCAATAATAAATTGAACACTTTTAATCAAGCTGCTTGATAGATTAGATCTAATTCTCTTTCAAAGATTTCATCTGGTGTATGATATGCCAATATCTTTCTTGGTAA
>NZ_NFKZ01000008.1:0-78727 GCF_002160635.1 Lactobacillus gallinarum | reverse complement strand
TATCATGCCCTAAATCAGATATTTAACTCGATTCTCCGGGAGCCATTTCCCGATTAGGCCTGTATTTCAAAATAAAATTGCTTAAAATCGTTGATAACACTTGACTTAGAGTAGAAAAGCAGATTTTTTCATTATTAGCAGCGCCATTCAACGCCAGTCATTTTAACATTTTTGTTAGCCTTAATTAGGGCAGCACCGTTGCCGATTTCAACGCCGCCATCTAAGATTCCTTCATCGGAGCGAAGGTTAAGGCTGCCAGCATTATAATCCATCACCATGTTTGGACCCATCAAGGTCATATCATACTTAGAAGTATAAATTTTAAGTCCTTGATCATTGTCTAATTGAACAGGATAGTCCGGATCTTTTTCATCAACCCAAATAATTGAAAAATGTGAGCCAATACTGCAGCCGCCACCCTTGATGGAATATTTGCCGCCGCCATCATCGGTAATTAAGATCAAAGTCTTATCAGCAATTTTTCTTCTTTTTAAATAATCTAATGCGGAGTCAGTAAATGTGATTTTTAGCATATTCGTTACTTCCTGTCTAAATCTCTTTACTTGTTAACTAGATTATACAAGAAAAAATTAGATAAGAAATTGATTTAGATCAAGAAAAGCTAACTTTTTAGTCGCCCCAGATGACGATCATTTCTTGCCATTCGCCACTTTGACCGATATTACGAAATTCTAAATTGAATACTTTGGCGTTCATATGGTTTTCTTGCCATTTTTCATAAGCTTCATTAGGCATATCTTCAGTTGATTGATACTTAAAAGAATCAACGTGTAAATTTTTAGCTAAAATAGCATTTTTATCATTAAACATAACAATCACTTCTTTTCATATATTATTGTAGTCGATTTTCTAATGGTTGATACAAAAGCAGCTTATAATAGAAGTAAGAAGAAAATGATGTAATAGAAGAGAGGAAGAGCAATGCCACTTTGCCAATTATTTATTGATAAAAACAAATCACAATTTATGTTAATGAAAATGCCTGATGAAGTTACACCTGATAATTATCAAGGTTGGGTAAGTCAAAAAGAAGCTGAGAGTACTATTCAAGCATTTGAATTCCCTCAAAAGTTGCTAGATCAAATTGCTATGAAATATTTAGACGATAGTCAAGGAAGCGCCCCATATGAGGCTAAATATGTCTTAATGAAAGCGTCTGATGAAAATGTATTATTTGTTTCTAGCTTGGAATTAAGTCGTAATGGCGATGAAAAAATGGATGTAATTAGAAATGGTTTATTAATTGTGTTTGATGAAAACGAATTGCAACATTTTAGTGATGTTTTGCAAAAAGCGTGGAATGAAACAAATTAATAGTCTAAAAAAAGATAAGAAGGGGTAAGAATGACCCGTAAAATTGTTGATCAAACTTTTGAAGATGATCAGAAAAAGGATAATTATATTTTTATTTCTGACATTCATGGCAATTTAGAGACAATTGATTTAATTGAACAAGCCAAGAAAGACTATCCATTAGCTCAATTGGTTACCGGTGGTGATTATATTGATGGACGTGAACATGTTAAAGAAGTTTTGGATTATTTAATAGATCAGAAAAATCAAGGTGCCCTTGTTTTATTAGGTAATCATGAACAAATGATGCTTAATTTTGCTGAAGGAACTGAGCATCAAGATGGAATCTGGTTCTATAACGGCGGTGGGAAGACTTTAACCAATATATTTGGCCGGACGCTTTTGCCCGATGAAGTTAGAGAAAGTAAATATTATCGTTTCTTAAAATCATGTCCGACAATGTATGATACACCGCAGATTATTTTTGTTCATGCGGGTGTGCGCCCTGATGAAAAATATAATGATCCCACTACATACAATAAGGTAGTTTATGGTTTGAAGTTTGATTATGACTTTTATCGGATTTGGGCACGAGAAGAATATTGGTATTCTGATCAAGCGGAAAAAATGATTTTCCATAATCGAACTGGTAAAACAATTGTGACGGGTCATACGCCTACAGCTGTTTTAGAAGGTAAATACGATGATGGGCGAAAAATGAAGCAACTGCAAAAGGATGACTGTATTGTTAGAAAAATGCAGTATCCAGGTGAACCAGCCAGAATTTTTACTGATGGTGGATCACATTCTGATCCTTTAATTTATCCACATAATGATGGCAATGTTGTAGTGCTTGATGGAAACGGTGAGATTGTTCGCGTTTATAATTGGAAAAATCCACAAGGAACAAAGTTTGATGAATAAGAAAAAGCATCCCGATTGGGATGTTTTTTAGATTTAGAGATCAAAAATATTAATTAGTCTTCAACTTTCTTAGCTTCGTTCATAGCCTTCATGATTGAAGGGTTCTTTGAGTGACAATCTTTGATCATTTGTAAATCTTCTTCAGTTAACTTAACTTCATATTTAGTCATGATTTATTCCTCGCTTTTATTTAAAAATACATTTTTACTATAGCACTTAACTTTCTAACTGGAAAGAATCTATTTTGTTTGCAGCAATATTTCAGCTTGTTAAATACGAACATGCTTTTGCACATAGCAAGTTAAAAATAAAAGTGCTAGAAACCTTGATAGATCAGTATTTTGTATTATCTAAATAAATTTACACTAATGTTACAAATGTTACAATAATGTCATATTAAGTAATATTTTCTTAATGATTGAGTGATATTCTTGTTATGGTTCTGAAACGAAAAGCTTGTAGTATATACGATGTCAATTGAATACAGACAGACGAATAAGTGAAAATTCGTTACTTATATTATTTTTTATAACTTTAAGGAGAGAATTTTTTTGAAGATTAAATCTATCTTAGTTAAGTCAATTGCAGTAGCTGCTATGTCAGTTACAGGTTTAGTAGTAGCAAACAACGCAGGTTCAAGCACTGCACAAGCTGCTATCGTCCAAAACGATGCAAGCGTAGTAACTGTAAACTACGTTTCAAATAACTCAATCAACGTATACAACAACTATGAAAACCCAGTAGCAACTGGTCAAACTTTAGCAAGCGACACTTCATGGAAAGTTATCAAGACTGCTTACGATTCAAAGGGTCACAAGTGGTACGACTTAGGTAAGAACCAATGGGTTCGTGCTAAGTACGTAACTATTGGTTACCACGCAGCTGCTACCCAAACTCAAACTACTGCTCAAGCTTCAACTCAAGCTCCAGCACAATCACAAACTCAAAATACTCAAACTGCTTCAAATACTAGCGCTTCATCATACACTTCAAACGCATCAGGCTCAGAAGCAAGCGCTAAAGCTTGGATTGCTAGCCGTGAATCAGGTGGCTCATACAGTGCTTCTAACGGTCAATACGTAGGTAAATACCAACTTTCAGCTTCATACTTGAACGGTGACTACTCAGCTGCCAACCAAGAAAGAGTTGCTGACCAATACGTACAAAGCCGTTACGGTTCATGGATTGCTGCTAAGTCATTCTGGCAAGCAAACGGCTGGTATTAATAAGCAGCCTCGAAAATAACAATTTAATAACGGCTAAAAGGCATGCGCTTACATTCAAGTTGCGCGCCTTTTTTCTACCTTAAGTCAAGTATTATCAGTATTTAATAGATTATTTTTATTAGAGTTATTGGTGCGAATGAAGTCATTTAAGTTAGAAAGCTAAGCTTATTAATAATCAAATGTAACACAAATAAGCCCATGAATACTTGTAGTTTTTTCATAGGTTGTTATACTGAAGTTGATCATTTGATTTCAACTAAAGTCTTTGGTTATGTGTGGCTACGTTGTAATCATATAATTGATCATGTTTGATAAGAGCAAACATTGTACGTATCAGTTTGTGAACTGATGCAATGGCGATCTTCTTATAGCCTCGGCTATTTGAAGATCGTTTTTTCTTATCATAATAATCAGTAATATGACAAGGTTGCGTAGCCTTGACAGTTTCCATTTGAGTAATTGTTCGATAAAGGATCTTTCTAGCTAAGTGATTGCCATGTTTGGTTATTCCTAAATGACTATCCTTTTCACCCGATTGATAGCGGCCTGGATCAATACCAACAAAAGCATCAATTTGGGCTGAAGTATCAAACCGTCTTAAATCTCCTAACTCGGCAACTAATCTAACTGCAGTAATTTTGGCAATGCCAGGGATACTCTCATATATAGTCAAAGATCGTGCATTTACTTGCATAGCAAGCTTTTCCATATAATTGATCACATTATCTCTTTCTGCACTCAGAGAAAGCAAATTGGCAATATTTCTCTGAATTGCACGAACAATAATACTGTTTTCAGTATCGTACGGATAAGCTTGTCGAGCCAAAGCATAGAGTCTAGTCGTTAAGTATTGTGCTCTTTGTCTGCCAATGCCTGAAATAGCTAACAGACTTTGAAAAACTTGATTTTCATTGTGATTTAAAACGTATTGCGCATGTGGGAATAAGCTGACAACTGTCCAATAGATTCTGCCAGATGGGACTGAAAGCAGACTTTCTAGTTGAGGAAAGGTTGACTGCAAATTGCGATGAAGCTGGTTCTTATTGATTACTAAAGCTCGGGTAAGTTCTTCATAATAGCGACTTGCATTTTGCAGTTCATGATATTCTCTAGATTGCGGCTGACGCAGTTTTTGTGGCGCATTGAATTGAATCAAAGCTAACCGATAAGCATCAACTTTATCGGTTTTATTATGTCTTAGATTATTGTCCATCAGCTTCTTAGCCTTTAAAGGGTTAAGCTTTAAATATTTAATATGATAATCCTCTAAAAACGCCTGCAAGCTTAATGAGTAAACTCCCGTAGCTTCAAACACTACCAAAGGCGTGATTAAGTATTGATTTAAATGATCCAATAGGTCTTGATAGCCAAAAGAATCATTAGTGATCTTGAATGTTTTACCTTGCTTAACACGATCAATTACTACACAAACTGTAGAAGATTTACTGCTAACATCAATGCCAAAGATAATATTTTGTTTCATCATTCTAACCTCCAAGTGAAGATAAATAGCTTTATCAGACTATTTAATTCTCATTTTCTGAACCCGGCATCAAGTGCCCACAGACTTCGAAGAGACTTATAAATAGGCGGTAAAGCAGTCCGTTTTACTTACGACATCAAGCGTCAAAAAAGACGAAGACTTTTTTGCTTTATCTTCACTTTTTATTTTAGACAAAATAAAAAGTGCCAGATTATGAATCCGTCGATTCATAATCCAACACTAGGTTAGTATGTTTTGCTATAATAACCATATAAGTTATAAGGGATATTATTAGTGTATAGGGAACAACGGAGGTAAACCATATGTCCAAAAAGATAATGATGACTTTACTTGCCAGTGTTTGCTTACTAACTTCCGCTACTGCAGTCACGGAATATGCCACACTACAAACTGTGCAAGCTGCTACCACGGGTAAAGTACAAGTAAAAGGCAGTAAGAAAGTCCGACTTTATACTTCGAAGGGCAAAAAGACTAATTACTACGTTTACGCCGGTAGAAAATATTCTTATTCCCAAAAAGGTTATATAAGAATTGGCA
This sequence comes from Lactobacillus gallinarum, assembly GCF_002160635.1. Lineage (NCBI taxonomy): Bacteria > Bacillati > Bacillota > Bacilli > Lactobacillales > Lactobacillaceae > Lactobacillus > Lactobacillus gallinarum. Next base: position 73,222 of record NZ_NFKZ01000008.1, on the reverse strand, counting down.
AGAAGAAATATTCAGCTTATAAGCTGAATGCCAACTCTTACTGGATTTTGGCTAAAAATGTCAAAACAGTGAAGAATACAGCTCCAGCAACTAATCTTTATGCTCAAGCAGCAATCAGGATGCCAAGCGGCTACACTCTTTCCGCACTGCTTGATGCATATAAGGGTAGCCCAAGTCCTGAATTCGTTAAGGCTTCTATGGAAGGTATGGAGATCAACAACTTCTCACGTATCGTAGCTGGAGAAAGCAAAGACGATGACAAGATGATTGATCCTGACCATCTTTCAGCTAACGATAAAAAGGAATTGGCTGAATTCTCTTTGCGTGTAATCAACAGTGCACGTGAGCAACTTGGCTTGCGTCCATGGGTTTACAGCGAAGGTACACAAAAGTTAGCTGATGATGTTGCTAAAGAATATCAAGATCACGGCCACAGTATCAAAGATAATGGTCACTATGTTGCCGGAATCGTTAGAGCCTGCAAGAAGAATGGCCTTAACTTAGATGCCAACTACGTTGAAGACCTGGCTGGTTTTACCATTAATAAAAAGACCATGCCAATGAGTGAAATGAAACGTGACATTTACTTTGGCTTGAAGCAAATGATCTTCGGCTTTGCCGGTGCTGGTGAAGCTCAACGCGGCGACAGAAATCTTTACCGTGAATGGGAACACGCTGGTGACGTCTTTAACACCCAAGGTTCTCGTTATGATGGCGACTACAATTACTATGGCTTCAGTATTTCAAGAATCGGTAATATATATTCAATGCACTTCATCAGTGTGCCATCATTTATTGTGGATAGTAAAGAATTCAACAACAGCTTCAGACCTTAGAATTAAAATAGCCAAAGAGCACGCATTAAGCGTGCTTTTTTGATAAGATATAGAAAACGTGAAAATACGGGGGGAATTTTTGTGACAAAAACTTTATATCTAGTTCGTCATGGACAGACTTATTTTAATTACTACCATAAGGTGCAGGGGCGTTGTGATTCACCACTTAACGAGAAAGGTATCCGCCAAGTAGAAATGGCGCGCGATTACTTCCAAGAAAATCACATCCACTTTGACAAAGCATTTTCTTCTACACAAGAAAGAGCATGTGATACGCTTGAAATTATTACGGACCACAAGATGCCATATACGCGTTTGAAAGACTTGCGGGAAAAATGCTATGGTATCTTTGAAGGCCGCGATGAATTCTTGTTGCCATGGAACTACGGTAATTCTAATGTTGATCCAACTATGGAAAAAAATGAAGACGTGGTAGCCCGCATGCGCCGCGCCGTTATAGAAATTATGGATGGCATTGACGATGGTGAAACCGCACTTGTTTGCGGCCACGGCGATATTTTGGCTAGATACGTTAGGGATGCAACTGATAATCCTAACTTTCCTGGTTTTGCCAATGCCTCAATTGTTAAGTTGACAGTTGATGGCGATAAAGTTCATTTTGATGAGTATGTGTGGCCCGCAGAAGATTTGGGATAACTTTAAATGACAATAAATTTTTATTTGGTTAGACATGGACAAACTTTATTTAATAAAGAACATCGGATGCAGGGGAGTTGCGATTCTGCTTTGACTCCATTGGGGATTAAGCAAATTGAAGCTACGCGCGATTATTTTGCGCAAAATGGCATCAGCTTTGATCGGGCATATTGTTCTACGCAGGAGCGTGCTAGCGATACGCTTGAAATTATCGCTGGTCCTGAGATGGAATATGATCGCTTGAAGGAACTAAAAGAAAAAGACTACGGCATTTATGAGGGTAGAAATATTCTGCTCTGGCTGTTATTTAGGCGTTTTATTGGTAGCAGCACGATCGAAGATGACCGTGAAGTAACTGAGCGAATGGAACGCGGGATGAATTTGATCTTGCGGGATGCCCAGGATGGCGAAAATATCCTGGTTGTGGGTCACGGCGACAGCATGTGCCACTACATCCGTGAGCGCGCCGGTGGTGCTAAGTTTACCGGCTTTCATAATGCCGAATTTGCTTTGCTTAAGAGTGATGGCAATGATGTTGAATATGAAGAAAACGTTTGGCCTGCCAAAAATGTGCGAATCGATCAAATAACTGGTAATTAGTCGTTCGAATTTGGTACATTAGCTTATAATAAGTGTGTAAAAATTATGATACGAGGCTAGAAGAAAAATGGATGAAACACCAATTTTTAAAATTACTAAGTTAAATATTGCAGAAAATGATCGTAGCGAATATATTCGTGAAGCAGAAAAGAATATGCATGATTCAATTCCTGCAGAAGAAGGTACTTTGCTTATTGGTAGCGGACACGACGACGCACAAGGCGAAGACAATTACGAAGTAGAATTGTTTCGCAACAAGGGTGCAGAAGATTTACACATTGCTGAATCTCACGCTGATGACTTTGATGAAGTAATTGACAAGATTGCTGCTAGCAAGAAAGTTATCGATTTGAAGCCAGAAGTAATTACTACTCATGCCCAAAAGGCTTTAAACAGTTACGCAGACAACTTCGTTATGCGTTTAGTTAAGGTTGAAGTTAAGAAGGGTAACGAAGAAGCATTTGCTCATTCAGTTAAGAAGGAAATTACTACAAGTATTGCTTCTGAACCAGGCATGGAAATTATGATGTCCGGTACCAACAAAGAAAATCCTAATGAATGGTATTTTGTTGAAGTTTATGCAAATGATCAAGCATACGACAACCACGTACAAACACCACATTACGAAGAATACATTGAGGAAACTGACGGTATGGTTGAAAGAAGAGACGTTAAGACTCTTGTAAGAGATGTCTTAGCAACTCAAGGTGCTATTGTTTTGGATTAATAAATAAAGAAAAGATGCCGCCGCAAGGCGGTATTTTTTTGAGGGTAAAATTATGACAAACACAATCGTTTTTGCTCACCGCGGCTTGCCGGTGAAGTTTGCGGAGAATTCACTTGAAGGCTTCCGTTATGCGGTGACGCATGGCGCAGAAGGCGTGGAGTTCGATGTGCATTTGACTAAGGACAAGGTGCTAGTGGTGATGCACGATGAAGAAATCGACCGTACGACTGATGGAACGGGTTTTATCAAAGACTACACGATAAGCGAACTTAGGAAGTTTCATTTAGCTAATGGTGAGCCGGTGCCGATGCTCAGCGAATTGTTTGAAGTTTTACAAAATAGGAATATTTATATCAACCTGGAATTTAAGACCAACAAGGTTCATGATGTTGGAATCGAAGGCATCGTTTTAGCATTAGCCAAGAAGTATCATTTTGTTCATCCCATCATCTTCTCTTCCTTCAATTACCAGACCTTGAAAAATTGCCAACGGATCGATTTGCATCAGCAGTACTGCTTTTTAACGAAGATGCCGGTGGCTTTGCCAGAGCGTTTTGTGAAGAAAAATCACTTTGCGGCCATTCATCCGCATTTCTATTTGCCAAGTAAGGTAACACAGCGGATTTGGACGGTGGATAATCCGAGAATTGCGAAGCGGTATTTCAAACTAGGTGTAGCTGGGATTTTTACGAATAATTTTGAGTTGATGAATAAGGTGAAAGAGAAAAGTAGATAAAATGTGATAATCATAGTTATTCTAATTATGATTATTTATAGTCGAAAAATTGTACAACTAAAATTAATTCAAAAAATTCAAATTTTTACTTGCATTTTATTTGTCATTCCCCTATACTAGTATCTGTTGAGTGATTGAGAGGTCATTCAAATAGAACCAATCAAGTAAAAAGGTTTGAAGATTGGGTTATAGCCAAGTGGTAAGGCAATGGTTTTTGGTACCATCATGCGCTGGTTCGAATCCAGCTAACCCAATAAGCAAGATCAGGCAGTGAGCCTGATCTTTTTTGTTTAAAAACAAAAGCCGACCTTAAAATAATCTTAACTATATTAAAAATAAAAAAGTACAGTATAATATTTATCAGGGGAAAAACTGGGATGAGAATTTAATATTATTGCAGAGAGAGTCTGCGTTCTCGACTAATTTTTCAAGTACAAGTGAAGCTCCAGAGACGTAAGTCCCTGGGGCTTTTTTCATTAAAATGAATTGAGGGAAGTTTATATGCGAAAAGATTTTAAAGAAAACCTTTTGAACATATTGAATGGTGTGAGTACTGGTGTAGTGATCGCGTTGGTGCCAGGTGCATTAGTTAATGAACTGATGAAGAGCGTCGTGCATACTTGGCCTGGAGCACAAAATATTTTAACAATGACAACATTGATGAGTAGCTTGTTAGCCGTCTTTGCGGGATTGTGCGTGTCATATTTGCTCAAGTTCAATTTAATTCAGTCAGGTTCAATTACAGCGGCTGCGATGATTGCCAGTGGTGCATTTCAAGTGAAAAATGGTCAGATTATTTTGGCTGGTTCTGGGGATGTAATTAACATTGCGCTGACTATTTTCTTTGCGGCATTCTTAGTGAAGTTTTTGACACCAAAATTGGGTAGTTATACTGTGCTTTTGTTGCCGTTGATTGTGGCAGTGATCGCGGGTAGCGTAGGTCAATTCATGTTGCCTTACACAAAGATGATTACTGGTGCGGTAGGTCAGACGATCGGTACTTTGACTAACTTCCAACCACTCGTGATGGGGATGCTCATGGGTATTGCGTTTGCGGCCTTGATTGTGTCACCAATTTCTTCAGTAGGAATTGCTATGGCGATTGGAGTTGAGGGAATCGCCTCTGGTAGTGCTAACTTGGGTATCACTGCATGTGCGTTCACTTTGGCTATTATGAGTAGCAAGGTGAATGGTTTTGGTACGACAATTGCTCACTTCATTGGTACGCCAAAGATTCAGATGGCTAATATGTTGAAAAATCCAAGATTATTTTTACCAGTAATTGCATCCGCTGGAATTGCCGGATTAGTTGGTGCAATTTTTAAAATTAGTGGTACGGCTAATTCTGCTGGTTTTGGTTCAGCAGGTTTAATCGGACCGATGGCAGCATACCAAGAGATGACTGGCGGACCACTGGCAATTGGCTTCATTTTGTTGTTATTTGCGGGGATGCCAATTTTGTTAGGATTTGTCATGAGATATATCTTCATTCAAAAGTTGCAATTCGTTCGTGAAGAGGATCTTGTTATTGAAGATAAGTAAAATGCGTAGACTGATTGTGGGTAAAAGTCAACACTTTGTGGAAAAGTTCACAAAATTGTAAAGCTTTGATTTTAATTTGTAACAGTGCGGTAACTACAGCTTAATAGTGGTGAGTTACCCTACTATGTGCAATATGAAGGCAGATTTCTTCATATTGTGTACTCATCTAAAAGTCGATTCTTTTGAATCGATAAGGCGCGATGGTATAATATATTCACAAGTAAACAAGAGATATTACTGCTTACTTATATGTATGTTTATACAAAAAAGGAGACCACATTTATGAAAAAGAATAGAAAAATGTTAGGCGTGGCTGCCGCTACTTTGTTGGCTGTTGCTCCAGTTGTAGCTTCAACTGTGCCTGTTAATGCTGCAAGCATTACATTAGGTACTACCACTACTAATACTACTAACAATGCTGGTACTACTAGTACACAAGCTCCAACTGATCGTCCATACTTTACTTTTAATAATCAAGTAATTGATGAAGCAACTACTGCCAATCCAAGTGCTAATGTAGTTCGTACTACTGTTGGTATTTCAAATGGTGAAGAATTATCAAGTGTTACAAAGAAGTTAAATGATCTTGGAATTAGCTTCCATGAAACTAACTCTAAGAGTACCCCTCTTAAATTGAGTGACACTGATGTTAAGAATGCTTTATTACAAAATCAAATTACTACTAAAGAAGTAACTGAAAAGCAAAAAGCTGCTAAAGGTAAGAAGGCTACCGAGGTTAAGAAGACAGTTATTGTTATTCCTTCAAATGTAAGTACATTTAATTTAACTTTAAATGGGACTTCAGGTACTCAAACTGCTACTATTCAAATTCCAGTAGTTGTATCAAATTCAGGTTCATCATCTACGGAAGCAACTGATGCACCAGTATTTAGTTGGACTTTGAATGGTCAAAACCAAACTGCTGGTTTAAATGGTCGTGTATTCCAAGTTGCAGTTAACTCAAACTTTAACCCAACTAACTTTACTGATAGTGAAGGCAATATCGTTGCAATTAGTGCTGTTCAAAACAAGTACAATAACACATATGCTTCAATTACAACTTCAAGTCAAGTTAACACTTCAGAAGCAGGACGTTACTACAATGTAACTTTAACTGCTACTGGTTTAACTGGTAAGAAGACAAATGTTACATACACTGTATTAGTAGCTCCAAGTTCACTTCAAACTTTGCATGCAGAAGCAGGACAAACTACTATTCCAACTTATAACATTTATGGTGATAACGCATTGCCAGGTTCAACCACTTTTAAAGATGGTGAACAAGTTTATGTTGGTGATCAAGCACGTACTGCTGCAGGCGTATCATATTCAAGAGTTTCAACTAAGTCAAAGAATGATGCTAACTCAAGCAATGTTTGGGTAAAGACTTCAGCGCTTGTAAAACCAGCTGCTACTGAAAAAGGTGAATCTCACGTTGTTATGGTAGCTTCAAGAGCTTACGACAAGAACGGTAACTACTTAGGCCACATGTACGATACTTACACCAACATTGACATCGTTCCAAACATTGTAACTATCAAGGGTAAGACTTACTACAAGGTAGCTAACAAGGACGAATACGTTCGTGTAACCAACATTACTGGTAATCAACGTACTTTGAAGCACAATGCCTACATTTACTGGTCATCATACCGTCGTACTCCAGGTACTGGTAAGATGTACAGAGGCCAAACTGTAACTACTTACGGTGGTCAAATGAGATTCAAGAACGGTAAGAAGTACTACAGAATTGAAGGTTGCAGAAACAACAACAAGCGTTACATCAAGGCTGTAAACTTCTATTAAAAAGTAGAATTTAAATAAACGAAAGAGTCGGTGCAAAATGCATCGGCTTTTTTGCTGTACAATTAAAGAAATGTATTAAGTAATAAGAGGCAAAGTTATTAGCTTATGGATATTTTTAATTATCTTGATTTATTCTTTTTTGAAAACTACGGTTGAGTATGAAACAGCGACCAGATTATCATTGATCATCATTCCGCTATATTCTGCGATTATGATGATTTTAGGCATAGGTCAAAATTTTACACCTCTAACTATGCTTGTTACGTTGTTCTTGATTTTGTTTGGTATTGCAATAGGACTGTTTCAAACACGCAATGTTAAAGTTAAGATTAGTAATGAAAAAGATAAGCTAGGATTACCTAAAGTTAAAATTAAAAGAGGTGGGCATTACTTAGTTGGTTGGATTATTATCTTCATTCTTGGTATTCTGGTCGAATTGTTCTACGGTGCAGAAATGGATAAAACAGAACTATCAGAAAAACTGATTATTGAAATCTTACGAGATATTTCTAGTATTGTCATGTTCACCAATAAGAGTTCTTGGTTCATTTGGGTACTCAACGTTAGTTCTAGTTGGACTTATGATACATATTTATTATTGGAATATCCTAAGTTGCGGCAATATGTGGTTTTACGTCAAAAGGATTAATTTATTTGCAAAAAAATTGAAAATACCCTTGCATTTTACCTGGATATTAGTTATTATAATTAAGTCAGCTAACGGAGGAGTAGCGAAGTGGCTAAACGCGGCGGTCTGTAAAACCGCTCTCTCTGAGTTCGGCGGTTCGAATCCACCCTCCTCCATTGTTGAACGACAAGTAAAAAGTTCAGCTGGTATTGGGTTATAGCCAAGTGGTAAGGCAATGGTTTTTGGTACCATCATGCGCTGGTTCGAATCCAGCTAACCCAATAGTTCTAAAAGAACACCCAACCCAAAGAAAAAGCATCATATGGTGCTTTTTTTTTTTGCGTTTTTAGTTAAAACTGTTTGAAATATTTCTAACATAATGTATACTTATAAAATGTTAGCATTATACAAAAAGTAAGTAAAGGGGAGATGGAAGTTGAAAAAATTTAAGCTATTTTTTTCCGGATTAATGGTCATAGAAATGGGATTGGTGTTAGCTGCATGTTCCTCTAACAGTGAATTATCTCAAGCTAAGACTCAAACAATGAATACTTACGTCTCAAATGAAATTTCTACTTTAGATTCAAGTAAGTATGGTGATACTACTAGCTCAGAAGTATTACAGAATTCAATGGAAGGTTTGTACCGATTTGATAAAAATAATAAAGCTATTTTAGCTGGAGCTACTAGTGTTAAGCATTCTAAAGATCAACGCGTCTATACGTTTGATTTGCGTAAGAATGCAAAATGGTCTAATGGAGATCCAGTAACTGCAACGGATTATGTAACTGCTTGGCGCAGGACTGTAGATCCAAAAAATTCTTCATTAGATAGTGATAGCTATGCGATTATTAAAAATGGTACTAAAATTACACAAGGTAAGGCACCAGTTAACTCTTTAGGAATTAAGGCGTTAGGTAAATATAAATTACAGATTACTTTGGCTTATCCTATACCATATTTACCAGAAATTTTAGAGGGTGCACAATTTTATCCACAAAATACTAAACTCGTTAAAAAGTTAGGCCCTAAGTATGGAACTAGCAGTAAGAATTTAGTTTATAATGGACCATTTACAGTTACCGGTTGGACTGGCTCAAACTTAAAGTGGGTATATAAAAAGAATCCTAATTATTGGAATAAGAAAGATATTGCTTTAAATAAGGTCAACGTTCAAGTGGTACAAACACCATCGACAGGAGTGAACCTCTTTAGAAGTGGTCAACTTGACTATGCGGGTTTAACTTCGGATTTTGTTAAGCAATATGAAAAGAATCCTAATTTTCATACGCGTATAACGCCAACAAATGGTTACCTTTCATTCAATATTAAAAAGAAAGTAACCGGCAATGTTCATATTCGTCGAGCTATTAGTCAAGCGATCGATAAGCAGCAATTGGTTAAAACTATTTTGCATCAAGGTAAAGCAGCTAATGGTATTGTAGCGTCTGACTTTATTACTGATCAGTCAACTGGTAAAGATTACCGCCAAGATGCAGGTGATTTAGTAACTTATAATCCTAAGAATGCTCGTAAGGAATGGAACTTAGGCAAAAAAGAATTGGGCAAGGAAAAGATTAACCTAGAATTATTAACCTCTGACGTTGATGATTCTAAGCGTGTTGGTGAATTCATTCAAAGTAATTTGATGAAGAATCTTCCAGGTCTTAACTTAACAGTTAAATCGATTCCACTTAAATCACGGTTAGCTAATACCACTAATCATAATTATGATTTTGTCTTTGGTACTTGGCAGCCTAGTTATGAAGATCCGCTTGATTTCTTGACGGTGGGTGGTTTATTTAACCTACAACCAGATTATCATAATGATAATTTCTGGCATCAAATTGATATGGCTAAAACCACTTATGCTACTAACCCAAAGAAGAGATTACAAGCTTTGATCAATGCCGAAAATCAATTGATCAAGAAGGATGCTTTTGCGGCACCGCTTTATCAAGCTGGTGTATCATACCTACTTAATAAGAAAGTGACTGGTTTCCAATTGTCACCTTACGGTAATGTCGCATATTATTGGAATGTAAAAATTAAATAAGATGTAATTGAGCAAATGCTTCAAAGCGTTTGCTCTTTTGGTGTAAAATATAAAATTGCGCCTTAAAAGAAAAAAACAGGTAGAATAGAGGCTGACTTTTGACTAGAAAGGATTATTTATGGCTAGAATAATTAGAGTTGGCGGCTCTAGCAGCGCTACTAGTTGGCATGATGCATTAAATGATTTGCGTGCCGATGATGTATTGATGTTGGGACCCGGATATTATTATTTGCCTAGAGGTCGAGAATTAACCGATATTACAATTAAAGGAACTGGTAGTTTAGCTGAGGATACAACTATTTATGGTAACATCAGCGTTTCGGAAGATAGTCGTTATGTCACATTAGAAAATCTCTGCGTGAATACGACAACAGATAATAATAGTATTTTTGTACCAATAGAAACTAACGGTTACGTTACTTTAAGAAACTGTTGTGTTAAGGGGTATGGTACAGATACGGCAGCTATTGCCATTAATGGTAAAGTGACTCTTGAACTTTATTCAACTAAGATAACTGGTGGATCTGTTTCTATGTACGAAAATGCAGATTTTCGTTTAGAGATGAATGATTCACAAATTGATTATCCATCTGAAAATTATTGTGCTCTAGCTCTTGAAGGGCACGGAACGGCAATTATTAATAATTCTAATATTCGCGGCAGTATCAATACCTTTTTGAAAACAAATGCGGAATTGGATCTCAATAACTCTGAGGTCGATTATGTGTTATTGCACGGCCAAACTTGGATGAATATGCTTAATAGTACTCTTACCGCTAAGGATGATTCATGCCTTTATCTAAGTGATGATTGTTGGAGCAACATCGTTAATAGCAAATTTAACGGTGGGATTTATATCGATAAAAAGACGCATACTATTATCCAAAATTCAACTATTGATCGCATGATCGTAGTTGATGAGGCTAAGGTGACAATGAATAATTCCATTGTGATGGAGCATGCTGATTTTCAAGATAAGAGCAGTTGTGAGGCTACGCGGGTAACCTTTATCGGAAATATGAATTATGAATATTTTTTAGCCTTAAGTGGACATGCTCAATTGAATGGTCATGATTTAATTCTTCATCCTAACCAGGCGGATTTGGCAGTGCAGGACGAAGCTAAATTAAAGACCAACGTCTTAGCTGCGCAAACTGATACATTGAATGTGGAATATAATAAGCGTCCAAACGTTTATATTTTAGGGATGCACTGGACCGCTAAGAAAAAATAATCAGGCAAAATTAACTTAGTGTATGAAATGCAATCTAGACCAATTTAGCATATAATAATAATTGGTATTAAACTTTGGGGGTGTAGTTATGGAAGAACCAATGTACATCAAGATCCACAACCAGATTAAACGCGATATTGAAAACCACGTTTATAAAGTAGGGGACCGAATTCCAGCAGAACGTCAGCTATCAGTGCGCTTTGGCGTTTCACGGATGACTTTGCGCCAAGCAATTAAAACATTGGAAGAAGAAGGAATTCTTGAACGCCGACTAGGTAGCGGGACTTATGTTGCCAGTCAAAAAGTGCAAGAAAAAATGTCTGGTATCATGTCGTTTACTGAAATTACCAAAGCTAATGGCCAAGTACCTTCAAGTAAATTAATTTCCTATCAAGTAGGGAATCCATCTTTATCTGAAAAAGAACGCTTAGCTCTTAAGCAGGATGAAAATGTATTGCGCATGGAAAGAATTCGTTATGCAGATGATATTCCGATTTGTTATGAAGTAGTTACGGTGCCATATTATTTGGTTAAAGACTTTTCTAAAGAAGATATTTCTAGCCATTTGTATGAAACCTTGGAAAAGCGTAGCGGTTTTGAAATTGGCAAAGTAACGGAACACATTTCTGCGGCTATTGCTAATGAACAAGATGCGCGTTTATTGAAGGCCAAGAAGGGCGAAGCTTTAATTACTAGACGTCAGGTTACTGAACTTTCAAGTGGTCAACCATTTGAATATACACGTGCTCGTTACGTGGCTGAACGATTTGAATTTACTTTTTCTAAGTAGAATTAAAAGGACAAAATAAAAACTCCAATTTCACTCAAAAACTTGAGTGGAACTGGAGCTTTTTTTATTTTAGATCTTCTTTGATTTTAGTAGTTGAAATCCCTGGTGTTCTTGGCAAGTAAACAACCTTACAATAAGGCTTTAAGAAGTCAAACTTGCCTTCCCAATCGCTGCCCATTACAAAAGTATCGACATTGTACTTTTTAATATCGTCGATTTTTTGGTCCCAATCTTTCTCAGGGATAACCTCATCAACGTAGCGAATAGCTTCCAAAATATATTTGCGTTCGGGATAAGTATTGTAAGCTTCCTTGTGCTTTTTGAATTCATTAAATTCATCAGTAGAAAGTCCTACAATTAAATAATCGCCTAATTCTTTAGCTCTTTTAAGCAGACGAACATGACCATAGTGAAGCAGGTCAAACGTGCCATAAGTAATTACCTTTTTCATTTTTTCTCCTTTTAACAAGACAATCTTATCATGTTTGAAGAAAAGATAAAACTTGAATATCATACGCGTACTTGCTTATTCCAATGGTAAAATAGATACTAGATGAAGAGACGCGTGAGGTGTGTGGAAATGGATAAAGTTAATATTTTAGGCGTTAATTTTGATAATAAAACTTTTAATCAATTTCAAAATGAATTTATTAGTCGACTGAATGATCACTTATCTACTTTTGTAGTAACTGCTAATCCTGAAATCGTAATGGCAGCTAACGAAAACCCAGAATTCATGAAAATTTTAAAAAATGATACAGATTATATCACTGCGGATGGTATAGGTATTGTTAAGGCGGCTAAGATGATTAAGCAGCCACTACCTGAAAGAGTGACGGGTTATGACTTGTTCACTTGGTTAATGAGTGTGGCTAACGACCGCGGCAGTCGCGTCTACCTGATTGGTGCTAAGCCGGCAGTAATTCATGCTGTGCAAGCTAAGGTAGCTAAAGAATACCCTAATATTAACTTAGTCGGCGCAGAAGATGGCTACTTTAAGGGAGACTTAGATTTAGTGGCTCGTAGAATTCAAAAAACTCAACCAGATATGGTCTTCGCAGCACTAGGTTTTCCTAAGCAAGAAAAACTGCTAGCTATTTTACGTAGAAATGAAACTCCAGCCTTAATGATGGGTGTAGGTGGCAGTTTTGACGTTTTCTCTGGCATGGTCAAAAGAGCACCGGAAATTTTTCAAAAGACGCATCTAGAATGGTTCTATCGTTTGATTACTAATCCATCTCGTTTTAAGCGAATGATGGTATTGCCTAAATTTGTTGTACGCGTTAAGCAATCGAAGAGAGGAAAATAATTAATTGATGAAGGTTTTGCATGTAAATGCTGGTCTTGAAAATGGTGGCGGTTTATCACATATTGTTAATTTATTAACTGAAGCCAAAAATGAAGGTAAAGATTTTGAATTATTGACTTTAGCTGAAGGTCCTGTAGCTCAGGCGGCTCGTGCAAAGGGGATTACTACCCATGTGCTTGGTGCTAATAGTCGTTATGATTTGGCTAGTTTACGTAAGTTAACCCAATTTATTAGCAATGGACATTATGACATTGTGCATACGCATGGGGCTAGAGCCAACCTTTTTCTTTCTCTAATTTATAAAAAAATCAAAGCAACTTGGTGCATTACTGTGCATTCAGATCCCTACTTGGATTTTGAGGAGCGTGGCATTTTAGGAAAAATTTTCACCAAGCTTAATTTGCGTGCGCTAAGAAAAGCTGATTGTGTTTTTGCAGTCACTAATCGTTTTGCACAGCTGCTCATTAATAAAGTACAAGTGGATAAAAGTAAGGTACATGTAATTTATAATGGTATCTTTTTCCACAGCGATAGTGAGATTCCCGCTAAATATGAGCATACTTATTTCAATATTATTAATGTTGCCCGTACTGAAAAGGTTAAGGGCCAAGAATTGCTTTTAAAAGCTGTTAAAAAACTGGACGACCAACATATTCGTTTGCATATTGCAGGAGATGGTAGTCAGCTTGAGGCTTTAAAGGCTTTGACCAGACAATTAGACATGGCACCGCAAGTAACCTTTCACGGTTTTATGACTCATCATCAGCTTAGCGGCTTATATAAGCGAATTGATTTGGCAGTTCTTACTTCATATTCAGAGAGTTTTCCACTTGTGCTTTTAGAAGCCACAGATAATTTAATCCCAATTTTGTCCACAGATGTTGGGGATATTCACAAGATGATTCCTGGGCCAGAATACGGCTTCATTGCTAAAACCGGTGATATTGATTCGATTGCAAAGGCAATTGGCGAAGCGGTAGATAAGTCAAACAAAGAATTGCGTCAAATTGCCAATAATGAGAAACGTTATGCGGAAGAACACTTTTCTGTAAGAAATCAATTAGAGACAATTCAAAAAGTTTACGACACATTGTCAAAAAACGTCTAAGAAAATCAAGTTCAAAAATAGCAATGTGATAGTATTGGCTGTATAATAATGAAAAATGAAATTTTAATTACAGAAAGGGAAACAATGTTTTACCCAGAATTAGACAAAGACGATTCACTCGCTTTGCATACTGATTTATACGAAATTAATATGATGTATACCTACTTCAAGAAAGGGATTGCCGATCGCAATGCTGTTTTTGAAGCTTTTTATAGAACTGAGCCATTCGGCAACGGTTATGCTGTTTATGCTGGTTTGGAACACGTCATCGATTATTTGAAAAATTTGAAATTCAAAGAAAGCGACCTTCAATATTTGAAAGAACAAGAAGGTTACGATGATGACTTTATCGACTATTTGCGCAATTTAAAGCTCAAGCTCACCATCCGTTCAATGAAGGAAGGGGAATTGGTTTTTGCGAACGAACCAATCCTTCAAGTTGAAGGTCCTCTTGCTCAATGTCAATTAGTTGAAACTGCTATTTTGAACATCATCAACTTCCAAACTTTGCTTGCTACCAAGGCTGCAAGAATTAGATTGGCAGTTAAAGATGATAGTTTGATGGAATTCGGTTCACGTCGTGCCCAAGAAACTGACGCAGCTATCTGGGGTGCACGTGCGGCTTACATCGGTGGTTTTGATTCAACTAGTAATGTTCGCGCTGGTAAGTTGTTTGGTATTCCGATTTCTGGAACCCACGCTCATGCTTTAGTTGAAGCCTTTGGCAGCGAATATGAAGCATTTAAAGCATATGCTGAAACACATAAGAACTGCGTCTTCTTAGTTGATACTTATGATACAGTTCGCAGTGGTGTGCCTAACGCTATCAAGGTTGCTAATGAAATGGGTGACAAGATCAACTTCTTGGGCGTTCGAATCGATTCAGGCGACATGGCTTATATTTCTAAGCAAGTTCGTAAGGAATTAGATGATGCTGGCTACCCAGATGCCAAGATTTTTGCTTCTAACGACCTTGATGAAAATACAATCACTAACTTAAAGATGCAAGGTGCAAAAATCGATGTTTGGGGTATTGGTACCAAATATATTACCGCCTACGATCAACCCGCACTTGGTGCAGTTTACAAGTTGGTAGCAATGGAAGATGAAGTACATGCAATGCGTGATACTTTGAAGATTTCTTCTAACGCTATCAAGGTATCCACTCCGGGTAAAAAGCAAGTATGGCGAATCAGTGCCAATACTGCTAAGAAGAACGAGGGTGACTGGGTATCTCGTGATAATGAAGACCCACGTAAGTTTGACGCATTGTTCATGTTCCACCCTCAATATACTTACATCAACAAGGTGGTTACTGATTACACTGCTATTCCGCTTTTACACGACATCTTTAAGGAAGGTAAGCTTGTTTACAATCAACCTAGCCTTGATGAAATTAAAAAGTTTGTTGCTGATAATTTGGATGGCTTATGGGATGAATACAAGCGTAGCTTGAACCCACAAGAATATCCAGTTGATTTATCACAAAACTTGTATGAGAGTAAGATGGATCTTATTCAAGATATTCGTCGTAAGATTAGAGAAAGAAGCATTGGTCGATGAGAGAGTTACAAAAAGAAATTATTGCCTATGAACATGTTTTACCTGAAATTGATCCTAAAAAAGAAATCAGACGTTCAATTGATTTTTTAAAGGATTATTTAAAGGCTAATCCATTTTTGAAGTCATATGTGTTGGGCATTTCTGGTGGTCAAGATTCTACTTTAACTGGTAAGCTTTGCCAAATGGCAATTGAAGAAATGCGTGAAGAAACTGGTGATGATTCTTACCAATTTATCGCTGTACGTTTGCCATACGGCGTTCAAGCTGATGCTAGTGATGCTGCAGATGCTGTAGCTTTTCAAAAGCCTGATCAAGATTTAATTGTTAACATCAAGGAACCAGTAGATGCTATGGTGAAAGTAGTTGAAGCTAGTGGCCAAAAGATTACTGACTTTAACAAGGGTAATATCAAGGCTCGTCAAAGAATGGTTGTGCAATATGCCATTGCCGGTGCTAACAAGGGTGCCGTAGTTGGTACTGATCATGCTGCTGAAAACTTTAGTGGTTTTTACACTAAATTTGGTGATGGTGCCGCTGACTTAACTCCACTGTTCCGCTTAGACAAGCGCCAAGGCAAGATGCTTTTGAAGGAGTTAGGTTGCCCTGCTCATCTTTATGAAAAGGCTCCTACAGCTGACCTTGAAGAAGAAAAGCCAGATTTGCCAGATGAAGTTGCTTTGGGTGTAACTTACAAGGAAATCGATGACTACCTTGAAGGCAAGGAAGTTAGCGATAAAGCAGCTGATCAAATCGAAAAGTTATGGAAGAAGAGTGAACACAAGCGTCATTTGCCAGTTACTGTTTTTGATGATTTTTACAAGAAATAATCATTCACTAAAACTTGTTAAAGATTCAAAACCTTCTTATAATGAACTTGATCATAAGGGAGTAACGGCAATTTGCTTGCGGTAAATCCAACAGCCGAAGTAATCACTTCTGGATTTACCTTAATTTGTGAGACTTATGTGCTACAAGCATGTAAGTCTCTTTTTTATTATGAGAAAGGATGAAATAAAATGGCTCGAAAATATTACACAGAGACAATTCCCGATGTCGTTGAGAATTTGAATACCGCCATCGACACTGGCTTGTCTAGTGAAGAAGCCAAAAAGAGATTAACAAAGTATGGTCCGAATTCTCTTGCTTCTAAAAAGAAGAAGAGCATGTTCATGCGCTTTGTTGATCAATTTAAAGATTTTATGATCATTGTTTTGATCATTGCTGCAATTCTTAGTGGGGTAGTTGCCCATGAATGGACAGACGCCGCAATTATCATGATCGTGGTTATTCTGAACGCTGTTTTAGGGGTAATTCAAGAGGCACGTTCTGAAGCTGCGATCGACGCATTAAAGCAGATGGCAACGCCGAGTGCGCATGTGCGGCGAGATAATGCTATTGTACAAATTCCAAGTACAGAACTTGTACCAGGCGATATTGTCTTGCTTGAAGCTGGAGATGTTGTTCCAGCTGATCTGCGGTTAATTAGAGCACATAGCTTAAAAATTGAAGAAGCTGCTTTAACCGGTGAATCGGTTCCTGTTGATAAAAGCGATGAAACTCTTCAAGGTGATGACATTGCCTTGGCTGATCGAATTAACATGGCTTATTCTAGTACCAATGTTACTTATGGTCGCGGTGAAGGGATTGTCGTTGGAACAGGGATGAATACCGAAGTTGGTAAGATCGCCACGATGCTTAACAATGCCGATGAAACCGACACTCCTTTGAAGGAAAACTTGAACCATTTAGGCAAGATCTTGACGATCATGATTTTGGCTATTTGTGTGATTGTGTTTGTTGTCGGGATGTTCACTAAGCAAGGCACGGAGCCAATGAATGCTTTGCTGATTGATATGTTCTTAGTTGCTGTTTCACTTGCCGTAGCTGCTATTCCAGAAGGACTTCCAGCAATTGTTACGATTATTTTGGCTTTAGGTACGCAAACAATGGCCAAACACAAGGCTATCGTCAGAAAATTGCCAGCTGTTGAAACTTTAGGTGCTACTGACATTATTTGTTCAGATAAGACTGGTACTTTGACCCAAAACCGGATGACCGTTGAAAAGATTTTTTATCGCGGCAGTTTGCATGATGATAATGATGAAATCGAGGAGGACAATCCGGCCTTATTATCAATGGTCTTGGCCAATGACACCAAGATTGAAAATGGTGGGGACTTGCTAGGGGATCCTACCGAAACGGCTTTGATTCAATATGCTTTTGATCAAAACATTAATGTTCATGACTTGCTTGAAGAACACAAGAGAGTGCAAGAAGTACCATTTGATTCAGAACGTAAGTTAATGAGTACCGTTAATAAGTATGGCGATAAGTTCTTTGTTGCCGTTAAGGGTGCTCCTGATGAATTACTTAAGCGCGTAACTTCGGTCAAAATTAATGGTGAAATTTCACCAATTACTGCAGAGCAAAAACAAGATATTTTACAAACTAACAAAGATATGGCTAAAAAAGCCTTGCGTGTCTTGGGCCTAGCTTACAAGATAGTTGATCAGACTTACGATGATCCAAGTACTGATAACGTGGAACAGGATTTAATTTTTGCAGGACTTGTTGGCATGATTGATCCAGAACGGCCTGAAGCAAAAGCTGCCGTAGCCGAAGCTCACAGTGCTGGTATTAGAACCGTTATGATTACTGGTGACCACCAAGTAACGGCTCAAGCGATTGCGGAAAGATTGGGGATCTTAGAGCCAGGACATGACGAACGTGTTTTGACTGGTGCACAGCTTGATCAATTAAGCGATGATTACTTTACTAAGCATGTTGGTGACTATAACGTTTATGCTCGTGTGTCGCCAGAGCATAAAGTAAGAATTGTGAAGGCATGGCAGGCAAATGATAAGATCGTTGCCATGACTGGTGACGGTGTTAACGACGCTCCAAGTTTAAAGCAAGCTGATATCGGGATCGGTATGGGAATTACCGGTACTGAAGTGTCTAAAGGTGCTGCCGATATGGTCTTAGCCGATGATAACTTTGCGACAATTGTTGAAGCAGTTAAGCAAGGACGCAAAGTCTTTAGCAATATTCAA
The DNA here is from genome assembly GCF_002160635.1 of Lactobacillus gallinarum. Taxonomy (NCBI): domain Bacteria; kingdom Bacillati; phylum Bacillota; class Bacilli; order Lactobacillales; family Lactobacillaceae; genus Lactobacillus; species Lactobacillus gallinarum. The sequence continues at coordinate 54,577 of NZ_NFKZ01000008.1, read as the reverse complement.
AAGGCGATCCTTTACTTAATGAGTTGTAACGTCGGTGAAGTGTTAACTGTCTTTATGATGACGATGCTGGGCTGGGATATCTTAGCCCCAGTGCAACTTCTTTGGATTAACTTGGTTACTGATACCTTGCCAGCCATTGCATTAGGTGTGGAGCCAGTTGAAGATGGCATCATGAAGCGTAAGCCTCGTGGTAAAAAGTCTAACTTCTTTAGCGGCGGTGTAGCTAGCTCAATTATTTATCAAGGTATTTTGGAAGGAATCCTAGTGTTAGGTGCTTACCAGTTTGGTCTGCATGTTGGTCCACATATTGATAATCCAGCTTTGCAGCATGGGGATGCTTTAACCATGGCTTTCTTGACTTTAGGCTTGATCCAATTGTTCCATGCAATTAATTCAAAGTACTTACACCAATCTATTTTTAGAAGACATACCTTTTCTAACAAATGGTTCAATGGTGCGATCATCATCTCTGCTTTAGTGATGTCAGCTGTTGAATTGCCATTTATGACTAGATTCTTTGATGTCACTGAACTTAATGGTGCACAATGGGCAGTTGTTTTAATTGCCGGGCTGTGCATGATTTTGATTGTCGAAATTGTTAAATTCTTTGAAAGAAGAGCCGGAAAAAGATAAAGTTTGCCAAAATAAACGAAAAAAGCTTGAGTAAACTCAGGCTTTTTTTGTATGCTTAAATCAGATTATTTTGAGGAAGTTATCAGATGAAAAGTTTTTTATTCCGCCTATATTTATCATTGATGAAATTTAGAGCGCATTTTACGACGATGGAAAATAATAATATCGTTATCTTAAATGGCTCAGGTCGGTCAGGTTCAAATGGCTATGCCTTTTATAAATGGCTATTGCTTAATCATCCCGAATATAACGTCAGCTTGATTGAACCATGGCCATCATCTCACTTGAAATGGGAAGCCTGGCAAAAGATCGGTGCGGCGCGTTACGTCATTACAACGCACCAACCATTTAAAGTACGCAAGCATCAAATTAACGTTCAGCTTTGGCACGGTGTTCCACTTAAGCGGATGGGGATCATGGCAAACAATACTCGCTATCGTGATAATAAGCGTAATGAAAAATTGTGGCATAAGAATGCAGATATCGTCGCTTCAAGTTCAGATTTGTATGAGACACTCATGAGCGCCTGTATGGCGATCGAAACTGAAAAGTACCATAAGTTAGGCTTTCCTCGTCTAGATCTACTAGATAAGCCTGTTATTAGCAAAGAGCAATTATTAAAAGATTTGTTTAACACTACTGATTCAGAAGCACAGATCGGGATTTACATGCCTACGTTTAGGTATGAGTTAGAAGATAAGACGATTATGGATAAAATCAAAGAAGGTAACTTTTTTGCATTTGAAGACTTCGATGGGGAAAAATTAAACGCCGAATTAGCTAAGCGACACCAATACTTAATTGTGAAATTGCATCCCTACGAAATGCGCTTATTCGCTAACTTCAAGAGTAATTATTCCAACATTGCCTTTTTAAACAATGATTACTTATTTGACCACAATTATGATTTGTATGAACTCTTGGGCGATACCGATTTCTTGATGACTGATTTTTCATCGATTTATTTCGATTATCTGCATCTTAATAAACCGATTGTCTTTGTCACTAACTTCTTACAGCAATATAAAAAGACGCGTGGACTTCTGCTTAGTCCGTATGATGAAATTACACCGGGTATTTGCGTTAATTCAGAAGCGGAATTAATCAATAATTTGGATCATCTTGATAATCAACAAATTGTCAATCGGCGTCTTTACTGGCTGCATTTAACCAGTGAGGCTAAGGGTGATTCATACTGTCAAAATGTCTTTGAATATATGACTCAAGAATATCGAGGTTAAGGTATTGCGTAAAACATTTTTAAATATCTTATATAATGCAGTTTATCAGATCTTTATCGTTTTAGTACCGCTGATTACAGTACCCTATCTTTCAAGGGTATTAGGGCCAAAAACTTATGGAATCTACAGTAGTGTTAATAACACAGTCCAATTTTTGATGATCTTTTGTATTTTGTCAGTTTCTTATGTGGGGATGCGGACGATTTCAAAAACACGGACGTATGGTACACCTGAAGATTTAACTAAAGCATTTTGGGGATTATGGTATTTCCAGGGGATTGCTGGGATTATTACTATTGCTTTTACTGTTTTTATTACTACAGTATTCCATATTCAATATTGGTTTTATCTAGTATTAATGGTGCCATATTTGATTTCTGCACAAGTGGATATCTCATGGTTCTTCCAAGGGTTAGCCGACTTCGGCCGAGTTGTTTTGAAAAATACTTGTGTAAAACTAGTCAGCGTTGTATTGATCTTATTATGGGTAAAATCACCAGCAGACTTGTGGAAGTATTTGTTAATCATGTCGGTTTCGACTATGCTTGGGTCCTTTGTCTTTTGGTTTGACATTCACCGTTATGTAGGCAAGCCAGTCGCTCATTTTTATAAGTTCAAAAAGACGGCAATTGCGATTGGTACGCTAATGATTCCGCAGATTGCGACCCAAATTTATACATCGTTAGATAAACCAATTTTGGGGCTTTTTTCAAGTTCAACCCAGGTTTCTTTTTATGATAATTCGCAAAGAATCTCAAACATGATCTTAGGCGTAATCACTAGTATTTCGCTTGTTATCATGCCGAAGATGGCCAGTGAAGGAAAAGAAGCACAAAAGGTAGTGATGAAGAAGTCCCTAGAAGCCACGGTAATGTTGGGGACATTATTTGCAGTAATCATTATGGCTAATACTAAACAATTCGTGCCATTCTTTTTCGGAAATCAATATATTCCAATGACACCGTTGATGTTTTGGTTTACCTTAACCATTATCATGATTCCAACCGGTGGGGTTTTTGCTAATCAGTTTGCTCTGGCTAATAGTCGGGACCGTGATTATGCTTTTCCGGTCGTAATTGGAGCGATTTTAGAAATTGTTTTAAGTTACGTGCTAGACCGTCCATATGGTGCGATGGGAGCAATGATCGCCATTTTAATTACTGAATTTGTTGTGTTGATACTTAGACTGTGGGTAGTACGCGATGGCTATCAATTTACATATGTCTTTCATGATGTGCCTAAATATATTGCAATTGCTTTGATTACCTTAGCTGCAGGGATGCTGATGCCTAACTTTATTTCATCTGCATTTTTCAATATGGCAGTTAAATCAATTATCATGCTCGTAATTTATTTGGGCTTGATGTTCCTGTTTAAGTTGGACTTTAACGAAGATATTGTTAAACTGCTCAAGAATTTCTTTAAACGAGGTTGAAAATGATACCAAAAATAATTCATTATGTTTGGGTAGGTCATAATCCTAAGTCAAAAATAATTAAAGAATGTATTGCGACCTGGAAGAAAAATCTGCCTGCTTATCAATTCATTGAATGGAATGAAGATAATTTTGACATGCATGAAAATAAATATATTGAGCAGGCCTATCAGGCTAAAAAATGGGCCTTTGTTTCTGACTATATTCGTGCACGGGCAATTTATGAGCAGGGTGGTATTTATTTGGATACCGATGTGCGCGTAATTGATGATCTAACTCCTTTGTTAAAGGATCAGGCTTTTATTGGCTTTGAGAACAAAGATTATCTCTCAGCCGCAATTTTTGGTGCAGAGAAAAAGCATCCCTTCATGCAAGATATTTTAGATTATTATCAAGATCGCAGTTTTGAATTCGATTCTCATAATCAAATGGCAGGAGTCAACAGCATTTCGGTTACTGACATCTTGATAGATAAATATGGTCTAAAAATTGGTAATAAAGAACAAATGCTTAAAGAGGGCATTCATGTTTATCCAGACGGCGTATTGTGCAATCCTTCCAAAGATTCCAAGTCTATCCATCTTTTTACAGGGACTTGGATGAACGGCAAGCATACTTTTAAGCATAAGATCGTAACGGATTTAAAACGTCATATCAATACTCCAAAACAGGCTGGGCGATATGCTAAATGGATTCGGTAGAATTACAAAATTTAATAGAGCAAATTTCTCTGCAATGTTTTAATAGACCATTTTTGCATCAGATAAAAATCAATCGCCGAATGACGACAACAGGTGGACGTTACCACCTTGATGATCATCATATTGAAATTAATGCGCATTTTTTAGCGCCACAATATCATGAATATTTGGTAGGCATTATTAAGCATGAATTGTGTCACTATCACTTGCATTTATTGCATCGTGGTTATCATCATCGCGATCGTGATTTTAAAATTTTGCTCCAAAAAGTAGGTGGCAGTCGCTATGCACCCGATATAGGCTTGCGTCGGCGTAAAAAATTTAATTATATTTATGTCTGTGAAAATTGCGGCTTGCATTATCCGCGTATGCGCCGAATTAATACTAGAAGGTATAGATGCGGTAAATGCAAGAGGCAGCTGCGTTTAGAGCAAAATTTTAAAGTTTCTAATAAATAAATTTAAATTATTTTCAATTTTCCCTTGCACATCTCTTAGATTTAGTCTATTATAGTTGATGTGCCGCGGGCGTGGCGGAATGGCAGACGCGCAAGACTAAGGATCTTGTGATCGCTTTAGATCGTGGAAGTTCGAGTCTTCTCGCCCGCACCAATTAAGAAGTCGCAGTGAGCGACTTCTTTTTTTTACACAAAAATAGGTTATACTTTACTTAATGAATTAAAGGAAATAAGTATTATGGCAAAAAAGCGTAAGTCAAGGATACCTAAAAGCGTAAAGACCGTTGTACGTGTGTTTATCATTTTGTTTATTTTGTTAGTGGCATATGTAGGTTTTCATTACTACAGAAGATATGCAATTCAATCTGAACAAATTAGACAAGCACAACTGCAGCGTGAACAAGAAGCCGCAAAATTATTACGGCAAAAGAAAGCATTTATTAAAAAGATTGGGCCGATTGCCCGTGAAGTAGATAAATCATACGATTTATTACCAAGTATTACTGTTGCCCAAGCTTGTCTTGAAAGTAATTACGGGCAAAGCGATTTATCACAAAAATATAATAATTTATTTGGAGTGAAGGGAACTAATCCTAATACTTCTGCGGTGATGACAACTAAGGAATATGTTAAGGGCAAGTGGATCACTGTTAAGGCACGCTTTCAAATTTATGATTCATATGAGGCATCGATTAGAGCCCATGCGCGTCTATTCCAAAATGGAACGACTTGGAATCATCAACAATATAAGCATGTCTTAGCTTCTAAAGACTATAAGACTCAGGCGAAGGCTTTGGTTACTGATGGCTACGCTACCGATCCTGATTATGCGGATAAATTGATTAATTTGATTGAACAATTTGATTTGGAAAAATATGATAAGTAAAAGTAAAGCAGCAAAATGAATGCTGCTTTTTTTGGTATAATATTCGAGTTGCATTAGTAAATTTATTTTTGTGAAGGGGACAATAATGAGCGAAAAATCTATCTTAGCCGGTTTGAATCCGCAACAGAAAAAAGCGGTTGAAACTACAGAAGGACCACTGTTGGTCGTTGCTGGGGCAGGTTCTGGTAAAACTTCTGTTTTAACTAGACGAATAGCCTACTTAGTTGAAGAAAATCAAGTTGCACCATGGAATATTTTAGCCATTACCTTCACCAATAAGGCGGCTAATGAAATGCGTGAGCGTGAACAAAAATTGCTAGGGCCAGCCGCTCAAAATATTTGGATGTCGACTTTCCACGCCCTTTGTGTTCGAATTTTGCGTAGAGACGCTGATAAGATTGGCTATAGTCATAACTTTTCTATTGCGGATTCTGCAGAACAATTGACTTTGGTAAAACATATTGAAAAGGATTTGAATATTAATCCTAAGATGTACGATCCACGTGGAATTTTGTCTGCTATTTCTAATGGAAAGAACGACTTGCTTGATCCTAAGGCTTTTGCTGCAAGTGCTAGTTCACCTTTTGATAAAATGGCAGCTAAGGTATATGAAGAATATCAAAGAAGACTGCGCCGTGATCAAATTATGGACTTTGACGATTTGATTATGCAGACTTTGGTTTTATTTAAAAAAGATCCAGATACTCTTCATTATTATCAAAATAAGTTCCGTTACATTTTGGTAGATGAATATCAGGATACTAACCAAGCTCAGTATGAACTCTGTCATGCATTAGCTGCACAATATAAAAATATTTGTGTAGTTGGGGATGCTGATCAGTCAATCTATGGCTGGCGTGGTGCTAACATGGAAAACATCATGAATTTTGAGCAAGATTACAAAACTGATGGAGTTAGAACTGTTAAGCTAGAACAGAATTACCGTTCAACTGGTCATATCTTATCAGCCGCAAACTCAGTGATTAAAAATAATCAGAACCGTAAGGCAAAGAATTTATGGACTGATCAAGGCGAGGGTGCCAAGGTTACTTATTATCAAGCTCAAAGTGGTGATGATGAATCCCACTACATTATTTCGAAAATTAAGGAAGAAGTAGAAGCTAAAAAACGCACTTACAAAGATTTTGCCATTCTTTATCGAACTAACGCCCAATCACGTACAGTCGAAGAAGCTTTTGTTAAATCAAATATTCCTTATCAAATCGTGGGAGGTCACAAATTCTACGACCGTAAAGAAATTAAGGACATTATGGCTTACTTGAAGTTGGTCGCAAATCCTGCGGATACAATGAGCATGAATCGTATTATCAATGTGCCTAAGCGTGGTATTGGTGCAGCGACTGTGGATAAGTTGTTGGCATTTGCGGATGAAAATCACTATAATGCCTTGGATGCCATGGATCATGTGGCAGAAAGTCCAATTAATACCAGAGCTGCTAAAAAGTTAAGCGATTTTGGCACAAAATTGAGGGATGCAATAGCTTATGCACAAACGCATGGCGTAACTGGTTTAACTGAAAAGATCTTGTCTGACTTTGAATATACTGATGCTTTAAGAGCGGAAAATACTATTGAAGCTGAAACTAGATTAGAGAACTTGGATGAATTCTTATCAGTTACTAAGCGTTTTGATGATCATTATGAACCCGATGAAGATGAATCAAATCCGTTGAGTGACTTCTTGGCAGAAGTTTCATTATTGAGTGATCAGGATGATTTAGATGAAGATGATAATCAAGTTGCTTTAATGACCTTGCATGCTGCTAAAGGTCTAGAATTCCCAGTTGTTTTCTTGGTCGGCATGGAAGATGGGTTGTTCCCATTGCAGCGAGCAATGATGGATGATAATGAACTTGAAGAAGAGCGCCGTTTAGCTTATGTAGGAATTACTAGAGCTAAGAAGGAACTTTATTTGACTAATGCATATTCACGGATGATGTACGGTCGTATGCAAAATAATCCACCTTCAAGATTTTTGGATGAAATTGATCCTAAAGATTTGCAAAAAGAAGAAAGCAATCAACTTCAAAGTAGCTTTATTGAATCTAATTTTCAATCACAACCTGCACCATTTGCGCGTAAAGCTGAACGAGCTCGTGCCCAAGTTTATACTGCTAAAAAGGCTTCTGGTGCTGTAGGTGCCGAAAAGAAAGGCTGGAGTGTTGGCGATCAAGTTGAACATAAAGCTTGGGGCCGCGGTGTTGTAACCAAAGTCAATGGCACAGGGGAAGATATGGAATTAGATATTGCCTTCCCAGATAAAGGAATTAAGCGTCTTCTAGCAGCTTTTGCGCCTATTAAGAAGGTATAATAAAGATAAAAATAAAAGGATTTTTAATCAGGAGGTAAAAATGGCTAAGATTACTCTTGATGAAGCTAAAAAAGAAGCAGCTTCTCTTAGAACCCAGCTAGATGAATGGGCCGATGCGTATTACTCTAAAGATGCGCCTGAAGTTGAAGACAATGTTTATGATCAAAATTACAACCGTTTGCTTGAATTAGAAAAAGCTTTCCCTGAAATTGTTACGCCTGATTCAATCACTCAGCGTGTAGGTGGAGAAATCGATAGTGATTTTACAAAGGTTAACCACCCAATTCCTATGCTTTCAATGGGGGATGTTTTTTCTAAGGAAGAACTTAAGGAATTTGACCAACGAATGCAAAAGCTGGTTGGTCACCCCGTGGAATATAATGTCGAATTAAAGATCGATGGCTTATCTTTATCACTTGAATATCAAGATGGTAAATTGGTTCGTGCATCGACTCGAGGTAATGGTTATGTTGGTGAAGATGTAACGGCTAATGCACGTTATATTGCGGATATTCCTCAAGTTTTACCAGAACCTTTAACTACTGAGGTTCGCGGCGAATGTTATATGGGAAAAGAAGCTTTTGCCAAGTTAAACCAAGAGCGTGAAGAAGAAGGCTTGAGCGTTTTTGCAAATCCACGTAATGCGGCTGCTGGCTCACTTCGTCAGCTTGATCCTAAGGTTACTAAGAAACGTCAACTAAGTACTTTTATTTATACATGGGTTAATCCACCGCGCGAGATTACCAGTCAGCACCAAGCGATTGAACGCATGCATGAATTAGGTTTTCATACTAATGAAACAGGTCGCAAATTAGCTAACCTTGATGAAGTGTTTAATTTTATCGACGAATACACGGCTAAGCGTAATAGTCTAACATATGGTATTGATGGAATTGTTCTAAAAGTTGATGATTTAAGTCTTGAACAGCAATTAGGAAATACCGTGAAGGTGCCACGCTGGGAGATTGCTTATAAGTTCCCACCAGAAGAGCAAGAAACGATCGTGCGTGATATCGTTTGGACAGTTGGCCGAACTGGTGTTGTAACGCCAACGGCAGTCATGGATCCTGTCCAACTGGCAGGGACAACCGTTGCAAGAGCTTCACTGCACAATCCAGATTATTTGAATGAAAAAGGCGTTCGGATTGGTGATACCGTTAAGCTTCATAAAGCCGGCGATATTATCCCTGAGATTTCTGAAGTGGTTTTATCAAAGAGACCAGCAGATTCTGTGCCTTATGAAATTCCTACTACTTGTCCGTCCTGCGGGCAAAAATTAGTCCACTTAGAAGATGAAGTAGCCTTGCGTTGCATTAATCCATCTTGTCCAGCTCAAGTGGAAGAAGGCATTACTCACTTTGCTTCTCGTCCTGCCATGAATATTGCAGGTTTAGGTCCTAAAATTGTTAAGCAATTGATTGCTAAGGACTTAGTGCATAATGTAGCTGATCTTTATCATTTAACAAATGAAGATCTTGCCCAACTTGATCACTTTAAAGAAAAATCCATCAATAATTTGTTAACGGCAATTAATAATTCCAAAAATAATTCTGTTGAATTATTGATTACTGGTTTAGGAATTGACCATGTTGGAGCTAAGGCAGCCCGCTTAATTGCGCAAAAGTTTAAAAATCTAACAAAGATTATGTCACTAGGGGTGCAAGATATTGCTTCAATCGATACAATAGGCATGACGATTGCAGAATCAATGACAACATATTTTGCTCAACCTGAAGCACAAAAATTAATTGAAGAATTAAAAGAAAGCGGACTTAATATGGACTACTTAGGTGCAGATGAACCAGAAGCAGCACCAGATAATCCATTTAAAGATAAAACCGTTGTTTTAACAGGTAAATTAGAGCATTATACAAGAAGTGAATTTACCAAGAAATTGCAGGCTTTAGGTGCCAAGGTCACAGGATCTGTATCGCGTAAAACTGATTACGTAATTTATGGAAAAGATGCTGGATCTAAGTATAATAAAGCTGAGCAACTGGGAGTACCACTTCTGACTGAAGAAGAGGCAATCGCACAAATTGAATAAAGGACAATTATTGTGAAAAAATATTTGCAGATTATAGCTTTAGCTGGGGCAATGCTCACTCTGAGTGGTTGTGGTAAATTAAAAGATTCAAGTTTAGCAAATAATGCCACTACTACTTCAACAGCTAAAAAGAAAAGTTATCAAACAACCAATACAGGTAAAAATGGCTACACCGTTTTAATGAAAAATGGTCGCTATGTAATTAGTCCAATTGCTGGTTTAACCGCAACTGATAATGATAATTCAGTTGATACGCGTGAATTAGAGCGTGGCTTAATCCAGATTTCTAAAAATCAATTTTCACCTAACCAATATGTGTTCCAAGAAGGACAATACTTAGATACTTCAACAGTGACAGATTGGCTGATTAGAAAGTCTAAGAGCAATCCAAAGGGCTTGAATCCAGCTGATAATGGCAAAAATGGTCCTGATACTCGTAATCCAATTTATTTGGAAGAAATTGTAGAGCAAGACTATTTAACTGGTTCAGGTTCAAAGTATCAACTTGGTGGAATGAGCTTAGGTTTAGCAATGAATTCTGTTGACTATTACCAAAAAAAGCGTGATGGTGCAGAATTTAAGACTGAAATTTCAAGAGCTGAACAAAAGGCTCAAGGTGAAAAAATTGCTAATGAAATTGTAGCTCGTTTGCGTAAGAAGAAGGCTTTGAAGAATATTCCAATTACCATTGGATTGTTCTCAAAGACAGAAAAAGATTCATTAGTTGGCGGAACTTACTTTGCTTACGGGACAGCGGCCGCTAATAGTAGTAAAATAACTAAATGGAAATCCGTGTCGGAAAAAATGCAAGTTTTACCGACAACTGGTAATGAAAAAGCAATTAATAGTGATGATGCATCTCACTTTAATGATTTTAAGGCAGCTATTCAAAATTACTTCCCTAATATTAGTGGAGTAACAGCAACTTTGCGTTATGATAATGGCAAGCTTGCTCAAGAAAATATTTCAATTACCACACAATTTTATGGTTATGAGCAAATTCAGAGTTTTACTCGTTTAGTTTTGTCATCGGCAAAGAAATATCTGTCTAATAATGTTCCAATTGAAATTAAAATTGGATCGGTTGATGATGTGCAAGCATTAATTGCTAAGGAAACCGGCGACAGTGATTATCAAGTCCATGTATATGGCGGCGAATAGGAGGTATTTGCGTGGAAATCACAAAAGATACCATTAAACACGTTGCGACTCTTTCGCGACTTGCGTTTAATGAAGAGGAATTAGATAAATTTACAGATCAAATGGGATCAATTATCAACATGGCAGATCAACTTAGTGAAGTTGATACTGAAGGCGTTGAAGAAACTGTGCAAGTTGTTGATCGTGATACTGTATTTAGAGAAGATAAACCTGAACACTGGCAAGGACAAAACAGAGAAACATTAATGGCTAATGTTCCTGAAAAGGCTAACGGCTACATTAAGGTTCCTGTAATTATTAATAAGGATGAGGACGAGTAATGAATTACTTAAACGAAAATATTGATTCATTAAATAAAAAGCTTGCCAGCGGTGACTTGTCAGCAGATAAGTTGGCTCAAGATACTGTGGCAAACATTAAAGATACAGATAAGAAGTTAAATGCTTGGATTACTGTAGTAGATGATGCAAAGCCTGCAGAAAACCTTGATTTTTCAAAGAGTAAATTAGCAGGTATTCCAATTGCCATTAAGGACAACATTATTACTAATGGTATTAAGACTACTGCAGCAAGTCATATGTTGTACAATTACATGCCAATGTATGATGCAACAGTTGTTTCTAAGCTTAAGAAGGCTGGAGCAACCTTTGTTGGTAAGACCAACATGGATGAATTTGCTATGGGTTCTTCAACTGAACACTCATACTATGGTGCAACCCATAACCCATGGAACTTAGATAAGGTTCCTGGTGGTTCATCCGGTGGTTCTGCAGCAGCAGTTGCTGGTGGTCAAGTTGTAGCAGCTCTTGGTTCAGATACTGGTGGTTCAATTCGTCAACCAGCTGCATTCAATGGTATTTTTGGTATTAAGCCAACTTATGGCCGTGTATCTCGTTGGGGTCTTATCGCATTTGGTTCTTCACTTGATCAAATTGGTGTAATGACTAAGCGCGTTAAGGATTCAGCAGAAGTACTTAATGTAATTGCAGGTGGCGATGAACACGATTCAACTGTTTCAACTCGTGAAGTTCCTGACTTTACCAAGTTTATTGGCCAAGATGTTAAGGGTCTTCGCGTAGCCGTTCCTAAGGAATACATGGAAGCAGTTAGTGGTGAAATGCGTGAAGTTATCCAAAAGCAAATTGATGCTTTAAAGGATGCCGGTGCAATCATCAATGAAGTATCATTGCCACATACTAAGTACGTTGTGCCAGACTACTACATCATCGCTTCAAGTGAAGCTTCATCAAACCTTCAAAGATACGATGGTATTCGTTACGGTTATCGTGCAGAAGACACTAAGAACTTGCTTGATGTTTACGTTAAATCACGTTCTGAAGGTTTTGGTGCAGAAGTTAAGCGTCGTATCATGCTTGGTTCATTTGCACTTTCAGCTGGTTCATACGATAGATTCTTTAGACAAGCTGCTAAAGTTAGAACATTAATCTGCAACGACTTCGATAAGATCTTTGCTGAAAATGATGTGATCGTTGGTCCAACAACTACTGAACCTGCATTTGATATTGGCAGTGAAATTTCTGACCCAATTAAGATGTACAACAACGATATTTTGACTATTTCTGCCAACTTAGCAGGTATTCCTGCAGCTAGTGTTCCAGCTGGTTTAGTTGATGGTATGCCTGTCGGCTTACAAGTTATGGCTAAGCGTTTTGATGAAGGTAATGTCTTCAAGACTGCTGACTTTATTGAACGCACAAATAAGTTTTATGAAAAAACACCAACTGGAATGGAGGATTAATTGAATGAATTTTAAATCGACTATCGGACTTGAAGTCCACTTCGAATTAAAGACAAAGAGCAAGATTTTCTCTCCTTCACCAGTAACCTATGGTGCTGAACAAAACACGGAGACTAATGTTATTGACTGGGCTATGCCTGGTACCTTGCCAATGGTTAACAAGAATGTTTACCGTTTAGGTATTATGGTTGCCATTGCAACTCATGCTCACATTTTGCCAACTACTCACTTTGACCGTAAGAACTACTTCTATCCTGATAACCCAAAGGCTTACCAGATTACTCAGTTCTTCCAACCACTTGCTCGTGATGGTTACATCGAAGTTGAAGTTCGCGGTAAGAAGAAGAGAATCGGTATCCACGAAATGCACATCGAAGAAGATGCCGGTAAGAACACTCACGGAACCAACGGTTTCTCATACGTTGACTTGAACCGTCAAGGTGTTCCACTTCTTGAAGTTGTTTCTGAACCTGACATGGAAGACCCAGAAGAAGCTTACGCATACCTTGAAAAATTACGTAAGATTGTTCAATTTACTGGTGCTTCAGACGTTAAGATGGAAGAAGGTTCAATGCGTGTTGATACCAACATTTCCATCCGTCCTGCAGGTCAAAAGGAACTTGGTACTAAGGTTGAAATGAAGAACTTGAACTCATTTGACCACGTACGTCGTTCACTTGCATACGAAGAAAAGCGTCAAGAACAAGTTCTTTTAGCTGGTGGTCACATCCAACTTTCAACTCGTCGTTTCGACGAAGCAACTGGTAAGACTGTTTTGGAACGTGTTAAGGAAGGTGCTTCTGACTACCGTTACTTCCCAGAACCAGATATTGCTCCTGACCATATTAGCCAAGAATGGATCGATCAAATTGCTAAGGAACTTCCAAAAAGCCCATTTGATCGTTACGATGATTATGTAAACAAGTACGGTTTGAAGCCATACGATGCAAATGTTTTGCTTCAAACTAAGGAAAGCTCAGACTTCTTTGACGCAGCAGTCGAAGCTGGTGCCGATCCAACACTTGCTGCTAACTGGATGAACACTCAAGTAAATGGTTACTTGAACGATCACCGTGTAAGTTTGAATGATATTAAGCTTACTCCAGAACACTTAGCAGAAATGATCAAGTTGATCAAAGATGGTACTATTTCATCTAAGATCGCTAAGAAGGTCTTTGCTGAAACTATTGCTAACGGTACTGATCCTAAGAAGTACGTTGAAGACAACGGTATGGTTCAATTGTCGGATACTTCAGTCTTAGCTCCAATGGTTAAGAAGGTTGTTGACGATAACCCACAATCAGTTGAAGACTTTAAGAATGGTAAGGACCGTGCAATCGGCTTCTTAGTTGGTCAAATCATGAAGCAAACTCGTGGTAAGGCTAACCCTAAGATGGTTAACAAGTTGCTTAACCAAGAATTGCAAAGTCGCTAATTTTTAGAACGTTAAGGTAGTAATTATGACTAGTAAAGCAAGATTAATTTATAATCCTGTATCCGGTCACGAGCAGATGCCCAAAAACGTGGCCGATATTTTAGATGTGTTAGAGCAAGCTGGCTATGAAGCTAGTGCGTTTAGAACTACACCTGAACAAAATAGTGCTCGCAATGAAGCTACGCGTGCTGCAAAAGAGGGTTTTGACCTGATCGTTGCAGCCGGTGGTGACGGGACAATCAATGAAGTAGTTAATGGGATTGCCTTTTTAGATCAGAGACCTAAGATGGCAATTATTCCAGCAGGTACAACTAACGATTATGCCCGTGCATTAGCCATTCCACGTGATAATATTCCAGATGCAGCGAAAGTTATTCTGAAAAATAAAACACGGAAAATGGATATCGGTAAAGCAGTTTTTGGCAATCAAACTCAATATTTTGTAAATATTGCTGCCAGCGGTTCTTTAACAGAATTAACGTATGGTGTGCCATCTGAAGTTAAATCAGCTTTAGGGTATGCTGCATACTTAATCAAGGGTGCAGAAATGTTGCCTCGCTTGACAGAGAACGAAATGCGCTTGACTTACGATGATGGCGTATATGAAGGCAAGCTCTCCATGTTCTTACTTGGAATGACCAATTCAATTGGTGGCTTTGAACAAGTTATGCCAGATGCACAACTTAGTGATGGCTTATTCCAGTTAATTGTGGTTAAGCCTTCTGACCCTGTCAGCATGATGAAGCTGATGGCTTTAGCCTTGAATGGTAAGCACGTTGATGATCCTAATATTATTTATACCAAGACGCGTAGCTTAAAGGCCGAGCTGATCGGTAAGAGTGCAGGACAAGATTTGCCAGTTAACCTTGATGGTGAAATTGGTGGTTATTGCCCAGTAGAATTTGATAATTTACAACAACGCATTGAATTTTACGTTGGTAAATAAAAGTTAAAATTATAAAAATAAATGGAGCTTAGCTAATTGCGCTAAGCTCCATTTTTAGGTGAAAAATGTTTAAACTGCATAAAGTGTTCGATAGTCGACATTATCGAAGGCTATCATCAGTTCAGAAGGAAGAATTAAAAGAAGCAAGGGAGAAAGTGCGTCAGGCGCAGCAAAAAGAGCCTGAAAGATTGCGAGAACATGTTGAAACTTTTAATGATGCAGTAATTGCAATCATTATTACGATTATTGTTTTGCAAATACAGCCCGCTTTTAAAACAAGCCAATATTTAGAATTTTTAGGAAATATCGTGATTTTCATTATAGCTTTCTTTATTATTGCGGATTTTTGGTATGATTTGCATTTAGCTTTTTCTTATTTCATCTTTAAACCTGATAAAATTACCGCTATTTGTGATTTTTGTTTGTTGGCTACTTATCACTTTTACCTGTGATGACTAAGTGGATCATGATGCGAGATTCCGCCTTTGCGGTGACAAATTTTGGAATTGTGTATTTCATTGCTCAAATTTTAAAAGTGTTTGTGCAATATTTCGGTGCCAAGCCATTGATGCGAAGCCCGCAGGTAATGAACATTATGATGGTAAAAACTTCGGTACATAGAATTATTCTGGTTCTTGTTTTGACAATATTTTTGATTCTATTATCATTGATTTTACCTAGAGTGGCTATGTTTCTATATATTCTTATTCCGTTTATTTCATTCTTAATGCCCATTAATAGTAGAGGGTTTAGATAAAAAAAGAGATGCAGATTTTCTGCATCTCTTTTTATTGATATTAGTCGCGATCTCCGCCCATGCCAAAAATTTGAAGCAAGAACAAGAAGATGTTCACGAAATCTAAGTAAAGTTGCAATGCACCAAGTACAGCTAAACCATTGGTTGAAACTTGACTGCCATAGTTGTTGTAAATTGCCTTCATCTTTTGTGCATCATAAGCAGTTAACCCAGTGAAGATCACTACACCAATGATTGAAAAGACGAAACTTGCAACGGAATTGCGCAAGAAAATGTTAACGACCATCGCAACTATTAAACCGATTAAGGCAGCTCCTAAGTAAGAACCCATGTTGTTTAAGTTCTTCTTAGTGAATGTACCAAAGATAGCCATTGCACCGAATACAGCTGCAGATGATACAAATGCTGTACCGATTTGAGCTTGGGTGTAGAAGCCAGCTAGAAGTGCAAATTCAAAGCCATAGATTACGGCTAAGATCATTAACATTACAAAGCCAGCAACAGGATTTCTAGTAGCTTTAAAATTGATGCCCAATGATAAACCAATTGGAACAAAAAGAATAATCCACATCATTGCAGGTGGCATTTGCATCACTGCTGATCTAAAGACAGTCATGGTCAAAAATGCGGCAATAGCTGAAACTAAAACAGATAGTCCCATGTAGCCATACATTTTTGAAAGAAAACCGTTAACTTCTGCAACGTCATGAATTTCACGACGTCCAGGATTTGAAAAGTTATCCATATTGTATGTCACTCTTTCTTTTATTTAGTTGTCTTAATATATTTTAACGTATTTAGAAAAAAAGTGTAGTATTGCCGTTTATAGAGTT
The DNA here is from genome assembly GCF_002160635.1 of Lactobacillus gallinarum. NCBI lineage: Bacteria > Bacillati > Bacillota > Bacilli > Lactobacillales > Lactobacillaceae > Lactobacillus > Lactobacillus gallinarum. The sequence continues at coordinate 37,954 of NZ_NFKZ01000008.1, read as the reverse complement.
AGTTTTTAAGGTTTTCTTATGATTGTTATAGCTAGAGCAAATAAGTTTTGTAGTGTGTTCTTTTCCCGTATAGTTAAATTAAGGAAGTGATTTTATGGATAAAAAATATTCAGATAATGAAGTACGCGGTGAACGTAGTAGTCGTCCAGAGCAGGCAGAGAAAAAAGGTTTAGTTTTAAGTTTTACTAAAAATGCGTGGGAGAAATATCAGCAATTAACGGGATCACAAAAAACATTTATTGATCGCGAATTAGATGATTTGAAATTTAAGCGAAATAATCAAAAAAGCAAAATGGTGAACGCCGAGCTAGATCAAGCGCTTGTTTTTGAAAAGAATGGTGCAGAAATTGTGATCACTGATATTGTGTATGAACCATATCGTGAAAGTGAAGAGCATAAGAAAGCCCAAATTAGAATGGAAAATATGAATAACTAAAAAAGAGTGCTCAGGCACTCTTTTAATTTTAAAGTTTATTTTTTGTCTTTAGCCCACTTTAAACCGATACCAGTAAATCCGCTGATGATTGAGAATACCGGTGAAAGTAAACTAAAGAATGCAAATGGTAAGAATTGTAAAACTGGAACGCCCAAGGTAGCGGCAGCAAATGAACCGGCAACGCCCCATGGAATTAAGTAGTTGATAACACTACCACCATCTTCAAGTACACGGCTAAGTGCAAGTGGTGAAAGCTTAATTCTATCAAAAGCAGGTTTAAATGCTCGACCTGGCAAAATTACTGATAAGTATTGTTCACCAACAAACAAGTTAATGCAGATACCTGAAAGAATAGTAACAGTAATTAAACGACCTGGCTTTCTCAAATGCTTAACAAGTGGTTCCATTGCGCTTTGAACTACGCTGAATTTCATTAACATCCCACCTAATGAAAGAGTAGAGATGATTAGGGCAACAGTAGCCATCATGCTAGAAATACCACCACGAGTAAGCAAGGCGTTAACAGAAGCGTCACTAGTTTTGGCAACAAAACCATTCATGATTAAATTATTTAATGATTGCACTGATTCGTGAGGATTTTGGGCAAAAAGCATGATGACAGTTGCTGCAATGTTGATGAAAAGAGTAGGGATAGCTGGAACCTTACGCCAAGCGCAAAGGAGCATCAAAACGATTGGAACGATTGCCCACCAAGAAATAGAGAAGTTAGTTTGTAAAACGTGAGAAGTACGTTCAATCTTAGTTGGATCCATTTGACCGCTGTTACCAAGAATCCAGAACAGAATTAAGGAAACAACAAATGATGGGATAGTTGACCACATCATGTTCTTGATGTGGGCGAATAATTCACTTTCAGCCACTGCAGATGACAAATTAGTTGAATCTGATAATGGAGACATTTTATCGCCAAATACGGCACCTGAGATGATAGCACCGGCAACTAAAGCTGGATTTGCATTCATGCTGGCACCAATACCGAAGAGGGCAATCCCAACTGTAGAGATAGTAGTAAAACCACTACCAATGGCTACCCCAACGATTGCACAGACTACAAAAACAGATGGAACAAAGAAACTACCACTAATTAAATGGAAACCCAATACCATGATGGAAGGGATAATACCCGCTTTAATCCAAAGACCAATTAAGGCACCAATTAAAATAAAAATAAAGATAGGGATGATGGCCACGCCAATACCTTCTTTAATACCATCTTGGACATCTGTCCAGGTAAAGCCGCGAAGTCTTGCCCAGAATGTGAGCAAAAGAACCGTGAATAAAACGGGTACTTCTGGCGATAAACCGAACTTGATTACTGAAATACCTAAAATAGCCAATAAAGCTATGAGGATAATAATTGATTCCGTAAAGGAGACTTTTTGCTTTTTCATTTTTATTCCTCCAAATAAAAAAATCCCGTTGACTAAATAGTCAACGGGACGACGATAGCCGTGGTACCACCCACTCTTTCAAGCATAAGAGCTTGAATCTCTATCAGATGGTAACGGTTCTGAAAAGTTATCCGAACAATATTTAATCACGATGTAATTCGTCTAACTTCGCCTGACTGGTTCGCACTAACCACCAGATCTCTGAACGCTTAACGAAGCAGCTACTTTGTCGTTGATTGTTGGAAAACATGATAGCAAGATTAAAAAAATCTGTCAATACTTTTAGATAAAATAATTTTGTAGTAATTTTAAATCGAGTATTATAATAGAAAAGAATTAAATGGTTTATTAAAAAGGCTGAGTGTTTATGGAAAAGAATCAAGTTATAGATTTAGAAATCACTGATCTTTCATACGAAGCAATGGGTGTTGCTCATTACAATGGAATGACGGTATTCGTAACGAATGCACTTCCAGGAGAAATAGTTAGTGCAAAAATTTTAAAAGTTAAGAAGAATTTTGCTTTTGCAAAAATTGAAAAAATTAAAAAAGAAAGCCCTGATCGAGTAAAAGTTGAATTAAATCGGGGCGTTCAAACTGGTTTAGCTTCACTTGCGCATATTAAATATGATAAGCAGCTTGCTTTTAAGCGTAATCAAGTAGTTAACCTGCTTAAAAAGGCACATTTAGAAAATATTGAAGTTGGGGAAACTTTAGCTAGTCCTGAAGAAGTTGGTTACCGTAATAAGGCGCAAGTTCCTGTGCGTGAAGTAAATGGCAAACTTGAAATTGGCTTCTTTAGACGTCATTCGCATGATTTAGTGCCTTTGACTAATTTCTTTACTACTGATCCCGAAATTGATCGAGTTTTAGTAGCCGTAAGAGATATTTTGCGTAAATATAAAGTGCCCGCTTATGATGAAATTAATAATAAGGGCGAAGTGCGTTACTTAGAAGTTCGTCGTAGCAAATCTACTGGCGAAATGATGGTAATTTTAGTTTGCTTGCACAAAGATTTCATGCAATTACCGAATGTTGCTGCAGAAGTTAGCCAAATTCCAGGCGTTTCTGGTTTGATTTTAAATTATAATCCTAAGAAGACAAACGTGATTTTGGGACAAAAGGATTACTTGGTATTTGGTAATGATCAAATTACTGATCAAATTGGAGATTTGAAGTTTAGAATTTCACCTCAAAGTTTCTTCCAAATTAATTCTTTGCAAACACCTCGTTTGTACAATTTGGCAATCAAACAGGCTGATTTAAAACCAGATGATGTTGTAATTGATGCTTACTCAGGTATTGGAACTATTGGGTTAAGTGTTGCTAAGCATGTTAAAGCAGTTCGAGGCATTGAAGTAGTTCGGGATGCGATTAAAGATGCTAAGGATAATGCTAAGCTTAATGATATTACTAATGCTAAGTATTATTTAGGTAAGGCGGAAGAAATTATGCCACGTTGGGCTAAGAGTGGTCTTAAAACCGATGTAGTATTTGTTGATCCGCCAAGAAAGGGATTAACTCCTGAATTTATTAATGCAACTGTTAAGACAGGACCTAAGAAAGTCGTTTATATTTCATGTAATCCTGCCACCTTGGTACGTGATTTGCAATTGTTCCAAGAAAAGGGTTATGAATTTAAGCGTATTGATCCTGTTGATATGTTCCCACAGACTCCACATGTTGAAGCCGTAACTGTTCTTACAAAGAAGTAAAAAATGATTATTAAACCACTAATTTTTGAAGATGAGGCAAAAGAAACAAGTCAACTTTTTCAAAAGTGTTGGCAAGATACATATAAAAATATATTGCCAGATGTATTCTTAGATAATATTCCTGAAAAAGCTTGGGTTAAACGATTAAATGAGAGTGGTCGTCACAACTTGATTTTTGTTGATGATGATAATCAAATTCGTGCAGCCGTAAGTTATGGTCGTCCTCGTGATACGCGCATGCTCGGATGCGGTGAATTAATGGCTCTTTATGTTGAACCTAATTTTCAAGGATTTAATATTGGGAAAACTCTACTTAATGCTGCCGAAAACGAATTAAAAAAGATGGGGTATGGCAAGATCTATCTATGGTGCATTGATGGAGACGAAAATGCACGACAATTTTTTGAACATTTTGGTTGGATTAATAATGCAACTGAAAAATTTGTAGAAATTGCTGGAAAAGAATATAAGTACTTGCTATATCAAAAGAATTTGCATGATTAAAAGAAGATAGATTAAAAATAGATATTGGTCAATTTGATCAATATCTATTTTTTTGCAAAAAACACTTGCGCTTTTATCTCACTTTAGTATAATAGTATCTGTTCGGCTATGGAGGATTACCCAAGTGGCTTAAGGGGACGGTTTTGAAAACCGTTAGGCGGTTCTGCCGCGCGTGGGTTCAAATCCCACATCCTCCTCTGATTGGTCCATTGGAGCAGTGGTTTATCTCGCCTCCCTGTCACGGAGGAGATCGTGGGTTCAAATCCCACATGGACCGTTTTATGGCGGAATTGGTGAAGGGGTTAACACACTGGTTTGTGGATCCAGCATGCGTGGGTTCGAATCCCACATTCCGCCCCATAATGGAGGATTAGCTCAGCTGGGAGAGCATCTGCCTTACAAGCAGGAGGTCACAGGTTCGAGCCCTGTATCCTCCATATTTTTTTACTCTTATTATCGCTGATAATAGGAGTTTTTGTTTTTTAAAGGGGAAATTTGAATGAATAAAAAACAAATTACGATGGTCACCATTGCCTTGATGTTAGGTAATGTGATGTCAGGACTTGATGGGACGATTATTAATACCGCAATTCCAGCGATTGTTGCAGCTTTGCATGGAATTCAGTTTATGGGATGGATTGTTGCTATTTTCTTATTAGGGATGTCTATTTCAATTCCGATTTGGACTAAGATAGGCGAGAAAATCACTAATAAAAAGGCCTTTGAAATTTCACTGATTTTGTTTGTTTTAGGTTCTGCTTTACAAGGTATGGCACCTAATATCATCTTTTTCTTATGCTCTAGATTCATCATGGGGATCGGTGCTGGTGGTATGGGGTCTCTTCCTTATATCATTGCCGGTTATGTTTTTAAAAATATTAAAACCAGAACTAAGGTATTAGGCTACTTAACAGCAAGCTGGAATGGAGCTGCTATTTTAGGACCATTGGTTGGTGGTTGGTTAATCGATGCCTTTTCATGGCACTGGGTTTTCTATATTAATATTCCAATTGGTTTGATAGCATTAATCATCTGTCTTGTTTACTACAAGCCTGTTACACCAGAAAAAACACCAGTCTTCGATATTCCTGGTGCCGGATTATTAGTTATTGGATTGCTTTTATTCTTAATGGGCGTTCAACTAGTTGGGTTAACAGCTAACTGGATTGTCATTAGCTTGATTATTGTTAGTCTAGTGTTTATTGTTCTCTTCTTTATTCGTGAGAATCATGCGGCTAATCCAATCATTCCGGTATCCTTATTTAAAAATAAAGATTTAGACGGTGATTTTCTTTTATTTGCCTTCACTTGGGGTGCATTTATTGCTGTTAATACTTATATGCCGATGTGGGCTCAAGCATTACTCGGTTTATCTGCACTTTTAGGTGGGATGACTCTGATTCCTAACTCAATCGTAGAAATCATTGCTTCCCAAAGCGTAGCGGCTATTCAAGAACATATGACAACATTTAAATTGGCTTTAATTGGAATTATTGCGATGATGATTTCGTCCGTCGGTTTGTTTTTGGCAGATATTCATACGCCAGTACAGATATTGACGTTTATTGGTGCGTTTTCAGGAATTGGTGTTGGCTTTATCTTCGTTGCTATGCAGTTAAAAGTGCAGCTAGATGCTGGATTAAAGAATATGGCTACAGCTACTTCAACGTCATATTTGATTAGAATTTTGGCACAAACTGTGATGGCAGCTGTGTACGGCGTAATTATGAACTTGAACTTAGCAAGTGGAGTTCATACGCATAAAGGTATTACGATGGCCATGATGAATAAATTGAGTGACGCCAAAAGTGCAAAATTATTGCCGCAGAATTTAGTACCAACTATGAGAACTATTTTCCATGCCGGAATCAAAGAAATTATGTTGGTATCGTTAATTTTGTTAATCATTGCCTTTGTGCTGAATTTCTACTTTAACTTTGGTAAAAAGCGCAAGAAATTGCAATAATAAGACATTAAAGCATAATGTGTTTTTCCGCATAATTAATTAAATCTTCGAGTGGAGTTTGATAATCCTGCTTAACCCACCAAATTAAGAGCATATAAATTCCGCCTGATTGGTAGGCGACTGCATAATCTGGTAAATTTAAGTCTGGGTGGTAGACACCAAGCAGTTTTTTCAAATAGCGAGTTTGAAAGTTTAATAGACTGCCTTCAAAACCAGCGTCTAACAAGATTTTCATGACTTTAGGATTTTCTTTAAAAAATGTCAGATAAACAATTAGCTGTTTGGTCAATGTCTTTAATTTATGTTCATTAATATCAACAATAAATTTTTTATATTGATTAGCTAAAAATAGCGTTAGTACGTCATTTTTTTGACTATAGTTACGATAAAAAGAAGTACGAGAAACATGAGCTTTACGCGTAATTTCTGCAATGGAAATTTCGGTGTAAGGCTTTTTTTGTAATAAAGAAAATAAGGCTTCTTCTATCTGTTGCTGCGTGTGCAGACTTTTCATATTCATAAAAAATCATCCTTTGATTAGTTTTAATTTGACAAATGATATCGCTTACACTATTATTATAGCTGTAAATAGTTACAGGTGTAACGATTATTTGAAAGAAGTGTAAATTATGCATTATAGCAATGGTAATTATGAAGCATTTGTAAAGGCTGAAAAGCCAAAAGACGTTGATCAAAAATCAGCATATATTGTTGGATCAGGATTAGCTGCTCTTGCCAGCGCTGTATTCTTGATTCGTGATGGACAAATGAAGGGCAATAGAATTCACATTTTTGAAGAATTGTCTCTTCCTGGTGGTTCAATGGATGGTATTTACAATAAAGAAAAAGAAAGTTATATCATCCGTGGTGGTCGTGAAATGGAGCCACACTTTGAATGTTTGTGGGACTTATTCAGATCAATTCCTTCAACCGAACATGAAGGCGAATCAATTTTGGATGAATTCTATCGCTTGAATAGAAAAGATCCAAGCTATGCTAAAACCCGTGTCATCATCAATCACGGCGAAGCTTTACCAACTGACGGTCAACTATTGTTAACACCTAAGGCAGTAAAGGAAATCATCGACCTTTGCTTAACACCTGAAAAAGATTTGCAAAATAAGAAGATTAACGAAGTCTTTACCAAAGAATTCTTCCAATCCAACTTCTGGCTTTACTGGTCAACTATGTTTGCCTTTGAACCATGGGCAAGTGCAATGGAAATGCGTCGCTACTTGATGCGTTTCGTTCAACACGTTGCTACATTGAAGAATTTATCATCACTTCGCTTTACTAAGTATAACCAATATGAATCATTAATTCTGCCAATGGTTAAATATTTGAAAGGACATGGCGTTCAATTCCATTACGACACTGTAGTAGATAACATCTTTGTTAACCGTTCAGATGGTAAAAAAGTTGCCAAGCAAATTGTTTTAACTGAAAAAGGTGAGAGAAAGACAATTGATTTAACTGAAAACGATCTTGTCTTTGTCACTAACGGTTCTATCACTGAAAGCACTACTTATGGTGATAACTTCCACCCAGCTCCAGCAGAGCATGAATTAGGTGCTAGCTGGCAATTATGGAAGAACTTGGCTGCTCAAGATGAAGACTTTGGTCATCCAGAGGTCTTCTGCAGGGATATTCCAAAGGCTAACTGGAGAATGTCAGCTACAATTACCTTTAAGAATGATGATATTGTGCCATTTATTGAAGCAGTTAATAAGAAAGATCCACACAGTGGTTCAATTGTTACTAGTGGACCAACTACAATTAAGGATTCTAACTGGTTATTAGGTTACTCAATTAGTCGTCAGCCACACTTTAAGGCACAAAAGCCAAATGAATTGATTGTTTGGCTCTATGGCTTGTTCTCAGACACTAAGGGTAATTATGTTGAAAAGACTATGCCTGACTGTAATGGTATCGAATTGTGTGAAGAATGGCTTTACCACATGGGTGTTCCTGAAGAAAGAATTCCTGAAATGGCTGCAGCTGCAACTACTATTCCAGCACATATGCCATACATTACTTCATACTTTATGCCAAGAGCATTAGGCGATAGACCAAAGGTAGTGCCAGATCATTCAAAGAACTTAGCCTTCATTGGTAACTTTGCGGAAACTCCAAGAGACACTGTCTTTACTACTGAATATTCAGTTAGAACCGCGATGGAAGCTGTCTACACATTGCTTGATATCGACCGTGGCGTACCTGAAGTATTCGCTTCTGCCTTTGATGTCAGAATGTTGATGAATGCGATGTACTACTTGAACGATCAAAAGAAGCTTGAAGACCTTGATTTACCAATGCCTGAGAAGTTGGTAATTAAGGGGATGCTCAAGAAGATTAAGGGCACTTATGTTGAAGAGTTGATGAAGAAGTATAAGTTGATTTAGACAATAAAATATTGTGAAAAACAGAGCAACTGTCGCGTCATGCGGCAGTTTTTCTGTTATTATTATGGTATTGAGTTTTAATAGTGATTTTAATTAGAAAAGAAGGATATTATTTTAGACTCGAAACCCGCCCGATGGGGCACAAAAGCATACCGTGACGCAAAAGATTTATACATGAAGGCCTTTCCTGCATGGGAAAGATTCTCAATGTTTTCTCTTTTAGCGATGTCACTACACCGTAATGTTAAGTTTCACGCAATTTACAATGGAGATCAGTTCTGCGGCATTACTTATTATGCCGAAAACGATAAGACGGTTTATTTGACCTACTTGGCAATCAATGAAGAATTGCGCGGCCAAGGCTATGGTTCCAAGATTTTGACCATGCTTGAAGATCGTTTCCCAGATAAGCAAATTGTGATTGATATTGAGCCAGTAACTTCAAAGGCGAAGAATTATAAACAGCGAGTTAGCCGACTTAAGTTCTATGAGCGGAATGGTTTCCATAGAACGGATCAAAAGTTGAAAGATCCTGATGGAGAATTTGAAGCGCTAACGACAGGGAAGAAGCTGGATAAGGAAAGCTTCATTGATACCTTGCGTCAGATGAGCTTCGGCTTTTATCAGGCAAAAGTTGAAAAATAATGGAGGAGTGAAGCCGTTGTGGTTTTACTCTTTTTTCTTAATAAGGAATAACATCATGGAAAAATATGTAACTTTAAACAATGGCGTAAAAATGCCGCGCCTTGGCTTTGGCGTTTATCAAATTAATGATCTAGCTCAAACGCAGCAAGTCGTAGAAGATGGACTTGAAGTCGGCTACCGTCTAGTCGATACTGCGCAAATTTATGGCAATGAACAAGCTGTGGGGGATGCAATTAAGCACAGTAATGTCCCTCGAGAAGATATTTTCGTCACTTCCAAGGTCTGGGTCGACGATTACGGCTATGATGCAACGCTCAAGGCTTTTGATGAGACGATGAAGAAATTGCAGCTAGATTATCTTGATCTGTATCTAATTCATAAGCCTTATAACGATTATTATGGCACGTGGCGGGCAATGGAACGTTTATACAAAGAAGGCCGCATTCGTGCAATCGGTGTTAGCAGTTTTTGGAATGAACGGTTAGCTGATTTAATTACCTTCAATAATGTGAAGCCAGCGGTAAATCAAATTGAAACAAATGTCTGGAATCAAGAGTGGAAATCACAGGCATATATGGAAAAAGAAGGTGTACAGCCTGAAGCATGGGCCCCATTTGCGGAAGGTGCTGAGCATATTTTTACCAATCCTGTTTTAGCAGAAATTGCGCAAAAGCATGGTAAGACTACAGCCCAAGTGATGATTAGATGGTTCTTGCAAAGAAATTATGTTGTAATTCCAAAGTCTGTTCATAAAGCAAGATTAGCTGAAAACTTCGATGTCTTTGACTTTGAGATTGATGCTGAAGACATGGCAAAGATTAAGACACTGGATCAAGGACATAGCGTTTTAGAAGATGAGATGGACCCAGAGATTGCTGAAAGTTTTAGATAAAAATAAAAACAGTTAGTTATCGTTAGTGATAGCTAACTGCTTTTTGCTTAATATTAATTATTGGTAAATCTTACCATCTTGCTTTTGCTTATTCTTTTCTTCAAGTGCCTTTTCACTGGCAGCTTTCTTAGGAAGAACCCAGTTCAAGATCATACCGATAATGGTTGAAAGGGCAACTGAAGTTAATTGGAAGTTGCCAAGTTGGAGGTAGGCACCACCGATACCGATAACCAAGATAACTGAAGCGATTAACATGTTGCGTTTTTCACCAAAGTCAACCTTATCGTCAACTAAGATCTTCAAACCGTTAGAAGCGATTGTACCAAAGAGTAAGAATGAAATTCCTCCAATTACTGGCATTGGAATTGATTCGATTAACGCAGCAAGCTTACCAACAAAACTGAAGATGATCGCACAAACTGCGGCACCGGCAAGGACCCAAACAGAGTGCACCTTAGTCATAGCTAACACACCGATGTTTTCACCGTATGAAGTTGTAGGAGGACCACCGATGAAACCGGCGATAATCGTTGAAATACCGTCACCCATCATAGTTCTGTGAAGACCAGGATCTTTAAAGAAGTTACGCTTAGTCAATGAGTTAAGCACCATAATGTGTCCCATGTGTTCCGTCATCGTAACGAAGGCAATTGGTGCCATGGCTAAGATAGCAGCTGGATACCATTTGAAGTGGTAGCTAATGCCCATCACATCAAGTGAAGGAATAGAGAACCAAGCGGCTTTTTCAACACCTGAGAAGTCTACAATGCCTAAGAAGCAGGCTAAGATATAACCACAGATGATGCCGAGCATGATTGAAACTAAGCTCGTGAAGCCTTTGAAACACATTTGGAAGACCAAAGTCATGACTAATGTGAAAATGGCAACACCAAAGTAGGTTAAATCATACTTTTGGTTGTTCATCATCGCATCATTGGCAGCAGTCGTAGCAAGAGACAAACCAATAACGATGATAATTGGTCCTACAACGATTGGTGGCAAGACCTTGTTAACCCAGCCAGAACCAACCTTAGCAATGATTAAAGCAACGATAACGTAAACTAAACCAGAGGCAATCGCACCTTGAGCAACAGCGGGATAACCGTCGGCTTTCATCAAAGCTTGCATAGTAGCAACGAAAGCAAAACTTGATCCCAAGTATGCTGGAATCTTGAAGTGAGTCAAGATCATGTGGACCAAGGTACCGACGCCTGATGAAAGCAGGGCGATACTTGGGTTGATTCCGATTAAAATTGGCACTAGTACAGTTGAACCGAACATGGCAAACATGTGCTGCAAGGACAAGAGCACGCCTTGGCCAAATTCGGGCTTTTCGTAGACGTCTAAAATCGCGTCTGGATTTCTAAAATTCTCTTTTTTACTCATTCATTCAAACTCCTATTTGTTAATTAACTCAATGCTGTCTTTATCATCGACTTCAGTCATTGAGACCTTAACTTCCTCATTCATTGCAGTAGGAATATTTTTACCAATAAAGTCAGGTCTGATAGGCAATTCACGGTGACCACGGTCGGTCAAAACTGCCAAGTTGATCTTAGCTGGACGACCTTGATCCATGATTGCATCAAGCGCAGCTCTAATAGTTCTACCGGTGAACAAAACGTCGTCGACTAAAACAACGTTTTTGTCGGTGATATCAAAGTCGAGTTGTTGACCATGAATCATCTTTTCCTTTTCGCTTTCTGGCAGGTCATCACGATATTGAGAAACATCGATTGCTCCCACAGGAACATCAACATCTTCAAGATTCTTAAGGTTCTTAGCAATTCTTTGCGCTAAGTAAAGACCACGAGTCTTGATTCCGATTAAAACTAAGTTTTCAGTACCTTTGTTGCGTTCGATAATTTCGTAGGTCATTCGCATTAAGGCGCGTTTCATACTAATTGCATCAACAATTTCTTTTGCCATATATTTTTCCTTTCTTGGATGACCAAAAGAAAAAGACCACCAAGGACACTGAGTCCAAGATGGTCTTTCTGTTTCTGCTAGTACAAAAAAGACTAGCTCACGCAGATTTCCTTCTTAGCCTCACAGGACTAACTTTAAAGGTCATCACTATATTTTTCTTATATTAAACTAGCAAAAGCGGATATTGTCAAGCAGATTCTAAAGAATGTTTTTTTCGATGTAGTTCAAAACGCCTTCTTCATCGTTAGTGTCAGTCACGTGGTTAGCCACTTCAAGAAGGGCTGGAACGGCGTTCTTCATTGCGACGCCATCGCCAACTTCTCGGAGCATCTCTAGATCGTTTCCACCGTCACCGAATGCGCACATTTCGCTTAACTTAATGCCTAAAATATCACCCAATTCTTTTAAGCCGTTAGCTTTGTGAATGTCAGGTTGGATGATGTCGATGTCTCCGTGACCGCTGCTTGTAACGCCGCTATATTGGCTCAAGTTGTCCTTGAATAATTGAACAAAATAGTCGGTTTTTTCATCGGGACATTGAACTGCAAATTTTAGGATTTTATCGTGAATGTCACTAAAGCTCTTAATTTTTTCTAAGTGATGATAGTAATGGCTAGACATCTTAAAGTATTTTTCTGGCAAGATATCTAGGCCATAAGCTGCTTGTTCACCACAGACTAAGAAATTAAGATTGGGTACTTGATCTAATAAAAATTTTTCGATGGCTTTAACAGCTTCAGTAGGGTAAGAGTGTACTGTATAAACCTTTTCTGGATTACGGATAAGTGCACCATTTTCAGCTACGTAGTCAATATCATCATAATCGGTGAAAAAATCTTTTAATTGATAATATTGGTTACCACTAGCTACGACAAAATGAATACCTTTTTCATCAAGTTTAGAATGAATCTCCTTGAATCTGACTTCGTTGTATTTACTTTGTGAGTTTAAAAAAGTTCCGTCCATATCGACAGCGATTAATTTAATCATAGAAAATCTCTCCTATAAAAAGTAGGTATTTATATTTTATCATGAAACCGTTTACTATTTTGACAATTATAAAGGTAACTTGCATAATGTTCTAGTTAAAAAGTTTCTAAGTAAAAGGGTGAGATTGAATGAATAAAAAGCAAATTTCGATGGTAACTTGGTCCTTACTTTTGGCTAATATCATGTCAGGACTAGACGCTACCATTATTAATACGGCAATTCCTGCGATCGTTTCTGATCTGCACGGAATTCAATATATGGGCTGGATTGTTGCCTGCTTCTTGCTGGGGATGTCCGTTTCAGTACCAATTTGGAGCAAATTAGGTGAAAGAATGGGCAATAAATTTGCTTTTGAACTTTCACTTATCCTCTTTATTGTTGGTTCTCTACTTGAAGGGATAGCGCCAAATATTTACTTCTTCTTAATTGCCAGAATTTTAATGGGTATCGGTGCCGGCGGTATGGGCTCGCTGCCTTATGTTATTGTCGGTTTTATTTATCCGAATATTAAGAGAAGAACGGTTATTTTAAGCTACATTGCGGCCAGCTTCAGTGCGGCATGTATTGCGGGACCGCTTGTTGGTGGCTGGATTGTTGATGCCCTTTCTTGGCACTGGGTCTTCTACATCAATGTCCCATTAGGACTGATTTCCATTATTTTGAGTTTTGTCTTTTATCGCGATGTGCACAAGGCTAAGGAAAAAGTACACTTTGACAAAATGGGTGCCTTCACTTTGATCGCTGGCTTGTCCTGCTTTTTAGTTGGAATTCAGATGCTGGGTTTAGCTAGTGGCATCATGGTTGTAGCTTTCGTCATTATCGGAGTTACCTTACTTGTTGCCTTTATCTTTGTGGAAAACAAGGCAGATAGTCCTGTTGTACCGTTGAGTGTTTTTATGAATAAAGCGCTGGTGGGCGACTTTATCCTGTTTGCCCTAGCATGGGGTGCTTATATTTCAGTTAACACTTATTTGCCAATGTGGTCGCAGGCCATTTTAGGGACCTCCGCTTTAATCGGTGGGATGACCTTGATCCCTAACTCCATTTTGGATATTGCCGGTTCACAAAGCGCGCCATATTTCTTGCGTCATTTTAGCAATTATCGTTTGCTCATTATCGATTTTACTTTGATCGTCATTACCGTTTTAGGCTTGATCTTGGTGCCAATGAACACGCCGTATCAAATCTTGATGATCATTGCAGCTTTATCTGGTTTAGGTGTAGGTTCGATCTTTGTTATTTTGCAGATCAAGGTGCAGATTGACGCCAGTGAAAAAGATATGGCACCGGCTACGTCACTGAGTTTCTTGATTCGAATTCTTGCTCAAACTGTGATGGCTGCCATTTATGGGGTCATCATGAACTTGGCTTTGGCTCGAGGAATCGCCGGCCATCGCGGCATTACGATGACCATGATGAACAAGTTGAGTGATGCGGAATCGGCTAAGAGTTTGCCAACTGCATTATTGCCAATCATGAGAAGAATTTTCCATTCAGGAATTATCGAAATTATGTATGTGGCACTGTTTTTAATGATTTGTGCGTACGTAGTTAACTTTATTTATAACAGACATGAAGCCAAAAAAGCGGCAGAATAAAAAGCTTGAGATTTTTCTCAAGCTTTTATTTTTACTGTAAATTGCGAATGACGTTGATTCTGAACAAAAGTAGATTGATTAATACGATCACCGTGGTGACGATGAAGACCATGCTATAGTTGAACATCCCTGATACGAATGAACCAAGTAGTGGTCCTACGATGTTGCCGATGTACATAGCCGACTGGTTCCATGAAAAGATACGGCCAGTAACGGCGGCAGGTGAGTTTTTGGTTAACATCGTTTGTACTTGTGGGAATAAACAAGCGTCAGAAAAACCAACTAAGAAGCGCAAAATTCCTAATTCAACTGTGTTTCGTACAAAAGCGGTCAGGAAGAAGAAAATTGATGCCGCAATAAAACCAGCCACGATGATTTTGTGAGTACCGATTTTATCACCAAGTGCACCGAAGCGGGAGGCCACTAGGAAAGTAGCAATCCCAGGAAGGGCGGCGATAACACCAGAGATGAAGACAACGTTGTCATGGCCGTTAAGTAATTGGCGGACATATAGTGAAACGATTGGGTTAATGGAGTTATTAGCTGCTTGAATAATTAAAGTGGTTAATAGCAAACCAAAGATCAGATGAGGCGAACGAAGCGACTTAATCACGCCGCTGGCCTTGTCCAATTTTTTCGCGGTAACTGGCTTAAAGTCGTCTTCATGAACGAAGAATAGAACTAAGATTGAGCATAATAAGAGCAAGCCACCAGTGATCATAAAGGTAATGCGGTATGAAAAAATTGATGTTAAAGCACCACCAACAAGTGGTCCCAGCAAGGTACCGGCAGTGGTCGCTGAAGCAATCGTTCCTAGAGCTTGTCCAGAATTTGTCTTCGGCGTTTCGGTGGCAACTAAGGCATTAGAGTTAGAAATAAAGCCGGCAAATACACCTTGCAGCATTCTAAGCAAAAGCAATTGCCAAACATTTTGGACTAACCCCATGCAGGCGATAACGACGGACATCCCGATTCCGGCCCGCAAAATCATTGGTTTACGTCCTTTTTTATCAGCTAATTTGCCCCACCAAGGAGAAACAACCGCTGAAACGATGAACGTACCAGAATAAACGATCCCAGACCAGAAGTTAAGTTGTTGGTGAGAGAAGTTGCCTAACGTGTTAATGTATAACGATAAGAAAGGCATAATTTCTGAAAATGCGATCCCTGCAATGAAGACCGCGATCGATAAGACGAATAGATTTTTCTTCCAAATAGGTTTTTCTTTCACGATGTAAACCCTCCTAATTTTAGTTTAGCAAAAAATAAAGATAAAGAACTATGATAAAATTTGATGTAAGGACTTACAGAAGGAGAAAATTATGGAAAAAGCACAAGAAATCGAAATGCTTAAAGAATTCTCAGATGCTAACGCTACATCTGGTTTTGAAGAAGAATTCGTTAAACTTTTTACTAGCTATGCAGAAAAGACAGCCAATATTGAGACTGACGGGATGCTCAATGTTTATGCATCAAAGAAGGAAAACAAGGGCAACCGTCCTGTAATTCAACTTGATGCCCACTCAGATGCGGTTGGTTTTATCACCCAGGCCGTTCGTCCAAATGGTTTAATAAAGTTTGTTCCACTCGGTGGCTGGGTAAAATACAATATCCCTGCTTTGAAGGTTAAGGTTAGAAACCGCGATGGCGAATACATCCCTGGTGTTGTCGCAACTAAGCCACCACACTTTATGACTGCTGCTGAAAGAAACAACGTGCCTGACGTTGCCGATATGTCAATTGATGTTGGTTCAAGCAGCCGTGAAGAAACAATTAAGGACTACAAGATCGACACAGGTTGTCCAATCTTTGTTGATGTAAAATGCGAATACCACGAAAAATCTGGTTTGTTCTTTGGTAAAGACTTCGACGACCGTTTTGGTGCCGGTGCGATGATTGACGTTTTGGACAACTTGAAGGGTGAAGAAACTAACTTTGATGTTGTTGCCGCTTTGTCTAGCCAAGAAGAAGTAGGTCTTCGCGGAGCTTACGTAACTGCTAGAAAAGTTAAGCCAGATCTATGTATTGTACTTGAAAGCTGTCCAGCAGATGACACCTTCACTCCTGATTGGCTTTCACAAACCGGTTTAAAGCGTGGACCAATGCTTCGTGATATGGATACTACATTCTTGCCAAATCCTAAGTTCCAACAATATGCCTGTGACTTAGCTGATAAGAATAATATTCCATATACTCGTTCGGTTAGAACTGGCGGGGGACAAGATGGTGCCGCAATCTATTACGAAAACGGTGCTCCAACAATTGTCATCGGTATTCCAGTGCGTTACGAGCACTCCCCATATTGCTTCAGCAGTTACAAAGACTTTAAGGCATCCGTTGATTTAGCTACTGCAATTATTCGTGATATTACACAGGAAAAATTGGATAGCTTCAAGAAATTTTAATTAAAAGTAAAAAAAGCAGATTCGTACTTCATTTGGATCTGCTTTTTTTGATATACTGATACATAATTTTAACTTTTTTAAATTAATAATAGTGAGGTATAACGATTGATTACAGTATCCGACTTAAGTCTTAAATTTGGCGGCCGTACACTTTATGAAGATGTTAACTTAAAATTTACCCCAGGTAATTGTTACGGTGTGATTGGTGCAAATGGCGCTGGTAAATCTACTTTTCTTAAATTGCTAGAAGGTAAGCTTGAACCAACGACAGGCTCAATCAGCATTGATCCGAATGAAAGAATGTCTAGTCTTAACCAGGATCACTTTGCTTTTGAAGATTTCACCGTTATGGATACGGTTATTCAAGGGCACAAAGAACTTTATCAAGTAATGAAGGAAAAAGATGCGCTTTATGCTAAGCCTGATTTTGGTGATGAAGATGGTGTTAAGGCGGCAGAACTTGAAAGTAAGTTTGCAGAGCTTGATGGCTGGAATGCTGAAGCTGATGCTTCTAAATTGTTACAGTCATTAGATATTCCTGAAAGTGAACACCAGATGTTAATGAAGGAATTGCCTGAATCAGAAAAGGTTAAGGTGCTTTTAGCTCAAGCTTTATTTGGTAATCCAGATATTCTTTTACTTGACGAACCAACTAACGGTCTTGATGTTCACACAGTGGAATGGCTAGAAAACTTTTTGGCTGATTATCCAAATATTGTGATCGTAGTTTCACACGACCGTCACTTTTTAAATCAGGTATGTACTGAAATGTGTGATGTTGATCGTGGCAAGATTCAACTTTATGTTGGTAACTATGATTTCTGGTATGAATCAAGTAAGTTGGCTAATGAATTAGCAGCTAATCAGAATGCCAAAAAAGAGGAAAAGATTAAGCAGCTGCAAGAATTTATTGCCCGCTTCTCAGCTAATGCGTCTAAGTCACGTCAAGCCACTTCTCGTAAGAAGCAACTTGATAAAATTACTTTGGATGATATTAAACCATCATCAAGAAAGTATCCATTTGTTAAATTTGAAATGCATCGTGATCTTGGAAATGATTTGGTTAAGGTAGAAAACGTTTCATACTCAGTTGATGGTGAAAAGATCTTAGATAATGTTTCATTTATAGTTCGTCCCGGTGACAAGGTTGCATTTTTATCACGTAACGCTTTAGCAACAACCGCTTTGCTTGATATTATTGCTGGCAAAATTAAGCCAGATACAGGCACTGTTACCTGGGGTCAGACTACAGCCTTTAACTACATGTCGCGTGATTTAAATGCAAACTTTAATAACGATGATTTAACTATCTTAGATTGGTTAAGACAATATGCGACTAAGGAACAAGATGATAATACATTCCTTCGTGGTTTCTTAGGAAGAATGCTTTTCAGTGGGGAAGAAATTGAGAAGAAAATTAAAGTATTATCTGGTGGTGAAAAAGTTCGCTGTCAATTGTCTAGAATGATGCTTGAGCCGGCTAACGTATTAATTATGGATGATCCAACTAATCACCTTGATTTGGAATCAATTACTGCTTTGAACGACGCTTTGGTAGCATATCCTGGTTCAATATTATTTACTTCTCACGATCACGAATTTATTCAAACAATTGCCAATCATATCATCGAAGTTGGCCCTAAAGGAATCGTCAGCAGACAAGATACTACTTATGATGAATTCTTGGATAAAGACAGTATTCAGGAACAAGTTAAGAAAATATATTAAAATTAAGAGGATTCAGATGAAAAGAATCCTTTTTTTGTGTTAAAAATACAAATAGAAAAGTAAAATAAAATTAAAAAAGTTGGCTTTATAAGAGTTGTTCTTTGTTTATAATATTAATATAAGAAAAATATTATATTGGGAATAGGGAAAGTTGTTAATGAAAGAGCAGATTATTTTTGAAGATTTTATTCAAGATCGTGAAGTAAGAATGTATGATAAGCATTTTTCTGATATGGATAATAAGGAGGAATACGATGTTTACGTTCAAGTTTTTACGATAGATAACTTACCATTTTCTTCTGTCACAGGTAAGTTGGAAAATATACCTTTTAATTATGATCATGCAAGTACAAAAGAAGTTGTAGTAAATAATGTAATAGGTGATTTTTTTAATCCTGTTACTAAAAAGTATGAGGTGTCGGATCATACCTTTGTCGTGGGACATATCAAGAATAGTAATCTTGATCGAGATGCCGCAATCGAACAAATGCAGCGAGCTGCTATGAACATAATTAATGAGTTGAATAAGCGTCAAATACCTCCTCATATGGTTATGCCACACCTTTTAACAGATGTAGAAAAGGCTAAACGAGTAGTAACAGATGATAATATTAAAATATCACAGTTAAGTAAAGAAACGGGTATTTCTACAGATGATTTAAACAATTACCGTAAAAATCCCGCAACTTTAAAGCAAGCATCAAATTCTACAATTAATTTCTTAATAACTAAATATTATGAAAAATATTTTAATCGCAATGAAATAGAAAAATTCAGATTTATGCTGATTAAGACTGTGCTAGCCTATTTGAAGGAAAACAAAAATGACACAATTGATTATGATCCTGTTTATGAATTATACAAATTGTGTCAGCAAGCCGACTGGCATCGTTTGGCTAGAATGGAAGAAATTTGGCGAGCTTTTTATAGTGTAGATAATCAACGTTAAAGGAAGTATTGAAATGCGCGTTAATGTATTGCAACATGCACCTAATGAGGGCCCTGGATCTATTCAAGATTGGTGCCATGAACATAACCATGAAATGTTTGTTTATCATCCAGCAGATTTTGGTATTTTACCTACGCTTGATGAAACTGATTTGTTGGTGATATTAGGAAGTCCTAATAGTCCTAACGATGAATTGGATTGGGTAGAAAATGAACGGGTGTTAATTAAGCAAATGCTTGATGCTCATAAACCAATTTTAGGTATTTGTTTTGGTAGTCAACAGATTGCTAAAACATTGGGATATCGGGTACTCGATGCACCAGCTAAAGAAGTCGGTTGGGCTCCAGTATATTTACAAAATCATACAATTACTGAACTTCCCGAAAAATTAACAGCACTTCATTGGCATCAGCAAATGAGTGAAATTCCTAAAGAAGCTAAATTATTATTTTCAAGTGATTTAGTAAAGAATCAGGGATATTTACTGGGAAATAAGGTAATTGGATTGCAATTCCATTTTGAACCTAAAGAAGACAATGTGCGAGAGATCGCTATTAATGATGGAGCATATGCATTAGAAAATAATGATTTGCATCAGACACCACAAGAAATAATTGCTCATGGTGTTCCAAAAGAAAATAAAGATGTAATGTTTGTTTTGCTTGATTACATTACTGCTTAGTAAAAAAGAGATTAGCTATGAATTTATAGCTAATCTTTTTTTCATTAATATTTTTCAGCTGTTTTTACATTAAAACCAGGAATATTGCCGAACCACTTTTTAAGCAAGCGATTGTAAGTGCCATTTTTTTCTAGCTTGGTCAGAGCTAAATTAATTTGTTTATCTATTTCGGTCTGACCTTTATTTACAGCAATTCCGTATGGTTGATTGGTAAAGTTTCCGCCGACTAATTTATAACCTGAACTGTCGCGTAAAATACCAACTAAGATACCATTATCAGTTACAAAAGCATTACCTTGTCCAGCTTTTAAGGCAGCAAACGCTTGACCATAATCATCAAATTGGAGGATTTCTGCTTTTGGAGCGAACTTTTTAACTGCATCGGCAGCAGTTGTTCCTTTTACTACTAAAACTTTCTTATTATTTAGATCCTTAACATTTTTAATCTTACTATCTTTGGCAACCATAATTGACTGACCAGCAGGAAAGTAAGGCTTGCTAAAGTCAACTTGTTTTTCACGTTCAGGTGTAATGGTCATCGCCGCAATTACCGCATCTACGTTTCTATTCTTTAATAATTGAATTTTAGTATTTGCCGTTGTAGTAACAAAATTTGCCTTAGCATTTTTACCTAGCATTTCTTTGGTTAATGCTTTAGCAAGATCAATTTCAAAACCATTGATTTTGCCAGTTTTGATGCTCATTGATCCAAACAACGGCGTATCTGCCTTAACACCCCAATTGATTGTTTTAGTAGATTTCACCGTTTGGTAGACATTTTGATTTTTATTTTGTCCACAAGCTGATAGTGTAAAAAGCGCTATTCCAATTAGTAAAGTTGAAAGAAAAAATCTCTTTTTCATGGTGTCACTTCCTAACTTCCTATAATAATTTTTTATTATACCAATTTATTCTGAAAAAATGAAAATTTATCTTCTTGATGATAGTCTCTGTATATACTAATATTATTGGTATGTGTAGAGACTAAATAAGAAGGTGAAACAAATGAAAATAAGTGAGTCGGAAAAATTGAATATGGCCATAGTTCATGGGAATAGGGCCTACCAGCAGTGGGATCAAGATCATGAACTCTCAGATTATTTATCAGTAATTTTATATGAATTGCTGTTACGTAAAAAATTAACGCAAAAACAATTAGTTGGTTTAACTGATTTACCCAAACAATCCATTAATAAGGGAATAAAAATATTGCATGATTCAGGCTATCTTATTATGAGCGTGGATCCTCAAGATAAGCGAGTACGTTTTTGCGAATTGACTGCTGACGGAAATAAGTATGCTAAGCAAAAGATGCAGTCATTATTTAAGTTAGAAGAACGGACTGCTCAAAAACTTGGCTCTGAAAAGATGCAGCTTTTAACTGATTTATTAACAGAATGGGGCAATACCTTTTGGGATTTTTTTAATGAAGAAAGGAGTAATAAATGAAAGCATTCAAAATCTTAATACCGCACTTTAAGCATTACAAGAAAGATATTTTTGCAGCCCTTGTTGCAATTATCGTTTCCGCCTTTGCAACATTATATCAACCGCGTTTGCTAGAAAATATTCAACGAGCAATTATGTTGGATCAAAAAGATATCGTTGTTCGCGACGGTATCATCTTAGTTGTATTAGGCATTGTAGCCATCATTTCGGGTGTCTTCAACGTTTACTATGCCGCTAGAATCGCACAAGGAGTGACTAGTGACTTACGTGAAGAAACCTATGCTAAGATCCAGAGCTTTTCTTTTGGTAATATTGAAAACTTTTCAGCGGGATCATTGACCACGCGTTTGATCAACGATATGAATCAGATCATGAACATGTTGATGCAACTCTTTATGCAATTGCTCAGAATGCCTATTTTAATTGTGGGATCTTTTATTTTCTGTATTGTAATTATCCCACGTTTTTGGTGGGCAACTGTAATAATGGTGGCCTTGATCATTGGTTTTGGTATTTATGTTTTAAAACAAATGAACAGTTTGTTTGATAAATTTCAAAAAACAATGGATAAGATTTCGGGTCGAGCGCAGGAAACTCTGCAAGGTGTACGAGTGGTGAAATCTTTTAATCAAGGTCCTCAAGAAATAAAGAAATTTAATCAGACTTCAGATCATTTGAACAACTATAATATTGTGATTGGTTATTGGTTCTCTACGATTATGCCGGCCTTTCAACTTATTGCGTATTTAGTAATTACGCTGGTAGTTTATCTAATTGGACAAGGTATTGCAGCTCATTCAACTGATGTAGCAGTCGTCAGTCCATTTGTTAACTACATATTAACACTTCTGTGGACTATCATGATTGCCGGAATGACTATGATGCAATTTGCCAGAGGTAACATTTCCTTAGGCCGTATTAAAGAAATTTTGGATACGGAACCGGATGTTAAATTCAATGAAAATGCGTCTACTGATATATTAGGCAGTTCTGTTGAATTTGATCATGTCTCATTTACTTATCCTGATGGTGAAGATGAAACTCTAAAAGATATTTCATTTAAGATCAAGCCAGGACAAATGGTTGGTATTGTTGGTGCTACAGGTTCAGGTAAATCAACCTTGGCGCAGCTAATTGCGCGTCTTTATGATCCAACCAAAGGTGAGGTTAAAATTGGTGGCCATAACTTGAAAGATGTTAATGAAACGGCTCTGCGTAAAACTGTAGCGTTTGTTTTGCAACGTGCAATTTTGTTCTCTGGCACGATCGCTTCTAATTTGCGTCAAGGAAATTCTAGAGCTAGAATGCATGAACTACAAAGAGCGGCTAATATGGCTCAAGCATCTGAGTTTATTGAGCGATATAATGATTCATTTGATCATGAGGTAGAAGAGCGGTCATCCAATTTCTCCGGTGGTCAAAAACAACGTCTTTCTATTGCACGAGGATTAGTTGCTAAAACACCAATTTTAATTTTAGATGATTCCACTTCTGCACTTGATGCAGAATCTGAAAAGAAGGTGCAACAGGCCTTAGAACATGAATTACCAGATACAACGACGTTTATTATTGCGCAAAAGATTGTGTCAGTTGTGCATGCAGACACGATTTTAGTTTTAGATGATGGTAAGCTGGTTGCTCAAGGCACTCATGCAGAATTATTGAAGACATCACCTGTTTACCAAGAAATCTTCAAGACACAAAAGGGCAAGAGAGGAGGAAAATAATGAGTGATACAAGAAAAGCTATTCACTATTTTATTAAGTATCTAAAACCATATAAAAAAGGCATTGCTATTGTAATTCTTCTATCTTTGCTATCAAGTGGTGCACAAGTAATTGCTCCAACGTTTTTAGGCCGTGCTGTGACTGATTTGACTAACTATTTAGCCGATTTAAAGAAAGACACAGCTAGTTTAAATACGTTCTATAGTGCATTATGGTCAATGCTCTTGTTCTACGTTCTAAGTCAAGTTGCAATTTTCATCGCATGGATGGTTATGTCCAAATTCAATGCAGATTCAACTAACGATATGCGTGAAAATTTATTTGCTAAGTTTCAACGTATGTTAGTGCGCTATTTTGACACGCATCAAGATGGTAAGCTGCTTTCTTTATTTACTTCCGATTTGGATAATATCTTTAACGCAATGAACAACGCCATCTTTGAAATTATTTCCCAAGGAATAATGTTCATTGGGACGATTGTCATCATGTTTATGGTCAACCAACAACTTGCTTGGACTACAATTGCGACCACACCATTAATCCTGATTGTTAGTGTATTAATCATGAAAAAGGCTCGCATTTATCTTGATAAACAACAAGATGAAATCGGAGATTTGAATGGTTATATTACTGAGCAGATTAATGGTGAAAAAATCATTATTACCAATGATTTAAGAAAAGAATCTATAGAAAACTTTAAGACCTATAACAACCGAGTTCGAAATGCTATGTTTAAGGGACAATTTTACTCAGGCATTCTTTTTCCATTAATGAACGGACTAAATTTGCTTAACTTAGCCATTGTTATCGCGATGGGAGCTTGGATGATTATTTCCGGTCAAGTTAGTCAAGCAATCGGTTTGGGCTTAATTGTAACTTTTGTGGAATATTCGCAGACTTATTTCCAACCATTAACCCAAATTACTTCTATTTATTCTATGATTCAGTTGGCATTAACAGGTGCTAGAAGATTGGCAACGGTTGAAGAACAAAAAGACGAAAATGCAGTGCCAAATGGTAAAAAGATTAACGGTTTGCAAAAAGCTGTTAAATTAGAGAATGTCCATTTTGGCTATGATGAAAATAAAGAAATCTTGCATGGAGTTAACATTTCAGTAAATAAGGGTCAATCTGTTGCCGTAGTTGGACCAACCGGATCAGGAAAGACTACGATCATGAATCTGCTTAATCGTTTTTATGATGTTAACTCAGGTAAGATAACCTTCGACGGGGTCGATGTGCGTGATATTCAGCTTGAATCGTTACGGAATAATATCGGCATTGTATTACAGGATTCTGTTTTGTTTACTGGTACAATTGCAGATAATATTCGTTACGGTAAACAAAACGCGTTGATGGATGAAGTAATTAGTGCCGCAAAACAGGCAGATATTCATGACTTCATTGAAAGTTTACCGGATGGTTATGAAACCAAGGTGAATGATAGTAGTTCTGTCTTTTCAACAGGACAAAAGCAATTAATTTCAATTGCACGGACTATTTTGATTAATCCCGATTTCCTGATTTTGGATGAGGCTACTTCGAATGTGGATACGGTAACCGAAGAAAAGATTCAACAGGCGATGGATGCGGTAATTGCCGGTCGGACTAGCTTTGTAATTGCACATAGACTAAAGACAATCTTAAATTCTGATAAGATTGTTGTACTCAAAGATGGTAATGTAATTGAGTCAGGAAGTCATGAAGATTTATTAAAAGAAAAAGGTTTTTATTACAAACTTTATACTGACCAAATGGCATTTGATTAATGTGGTATACTGACAATAGTTGAATAAAAAAGTCACTAGGGGTGCTGAAAAGCTGAGACATACCCTTTGAACCTGAACAAGGTAATACTTGCGTTAAGGAAAGTGCGATGAAATCGATTATTTTTGTGCTCCTACTGACTGTAATAGTTAGTTAGGAGCATTTTTATGTTTACACGATCAGCAAAGTGGAATGTTAAATCAATTATTTTAGTTGCCTTAATTGGGATCATTATGGGAGTCATCTACACTTATGGTTTTAATAATGTGTATAACTTGGTTAAACTTAGCTTTTTACCGACTGGATATGCACCGGTTGTGGACAATATCTTTACTGGACTCTGGTATATGGCTGCACCACTTGCAATGTATTTTGTCCCTACGGCAGGCTCAGGTACGATTGGTGAATTATTAGCGGCAACAGTTGAGATGGCAATTGGTGGCCAATGGGGTGCTCTGACTATTTTTGAAGGGTTAATTCAGGGTGCTACAAATGAAATTGGCTTTTTCCCTAAAAAAGAACGTTATGAAAGATTTTCTTGGAAGAGCGTTTTAACAGGAGCCTTCTTTGCTAACTTAGGTGGTTTTATTCCATCATATTTCTTATTTGGATGGAGTCATTATAGTGTCAACTTGCAGATCGCAATGTTCATTACTAGCATGATTTCAGCCTTTCTTTTTGATGGAGTACTAGTAAAATTAATTACTAATTTGTTTGATAAAACATTAAAGCCGAGAATCAAATAAGCCTTATCTAAAACGTATATACTGAATTAATAATGGGTGAGTGCTAAAATGAATATGGATATGTGTATGCGCTTTCATGAAAAGAAGGGATTTTTTTGACTCGACGAACAAGTGAAGAAAAGAAAGAAGAAGCGGAAGCGATAAAAAATTGGAATCCGCGATATCGT
Organism: Lactobacillus gallinarum; assembly: GCF_002160635.1. NCBI lineage: Bacteria > Bacillati > Bacillota > Bacilli > Lactobacillales > Lactobacillaceae > Lactobacillus > Lactobacillus gallinarum. The sequence goes on along the minus strand of NZ_NFKZ01000008.1, from coordinate 11,846 downwards.
AAAAATGTCATTATTTATGGATCTATGGTATTTTAGGCGCAGTTACTGGTATTACTAATGATGCTGCACTTTCTTACTATAAGATTGTTGCGCCACACTTAATTTCAGGACTTAATATTTTTAATGCCGCAACGGCGATCCTGATGTCTTTAATGATTGCTACTGTTCACAAATATGGTTATAGAAATATCTTATTGGTATTGCCACCAATGACTGCTATTTTTATGGCCTTAACTTGTGTGACTACCAATCAAATTATCATTATGATTGCATATACGATTTCATGGACCGCAATTGGGGTTTATGACTTAATGTATCCGTTGATGTGGACTTCATATGTACCAGGGAAGATTAGAACTAAAATGTTCTCTGTCGTTATGATTGTAAACTTGATTACTCAAACGATCTGTACTTTCTTTGGTGGAAAAGCAGTTGTTTGGTTCTTTAGTTTACTTCAAGGTACTTCATATCGGGATGCATCTATTACATCAGGACGGCCAGAATTAATGCACGGCCAAGTATTAGCAAACTATACTAATGCTTATCGGATTTTGCTCGTTATTACCGCCGCTATAACGATGTTAGCCTTCATTTTAGCTTTATTCATTCATGATGTACCACGAGACCATCGTTCAGAAGCAAGTGAAGAAAGTACCACACCCGCTCAAAAAGCTGCAATGTACAAAAAGTTGCTTAATAAACGAACCATTATGTGGATTGTTTATATTGCGGGTGTACAACTTGGTGCGAGATTGATCGCTGTCTATGTGCCAATCTATTTAAATAATCATTTACATATTCCACGTGACGTATCTTCTTCGGCAATTGGAGTTTATGATTTAATGTACCCACTGATGTGAACATCTTATGTTCCTAGCAAAATAAGAACGAAAATGTTTACTGTAGTTAAGGTGGTTAACTTAATCGCTGAAAGTATCATGATGTTTATTGGTGGTAAAGCCGTTGTATTTATTTTTAGTAAATTACAAAGTATCAGTTATTAGACAGCTTCAAATTTGTCAGCCGATTCAAATGCAATGAAAGGGGCAATGCTTTCAAATTATATTAGCGCGTATAAATGGGTAAATATTATTACAGCTGTGATTACCTTTATGCCTTTGTTCTCGCTTTATTTATTAAAGATAAGCCAATTGATTATCGTTCAACTGAAAGTAAAGATAAAAAAGAAACATTGCAGCAGAAAATGACAACTTACAAACGACGCGTTAACTATAAAACGGTTGTCTGGGTACTTTATTTATGTGCTGTCCAATTAGGCGCTGGATTGTTTATCCAATACGTGCCAATTTATTTGAATAATATTTTACATATTCCACGGGTAATAACTTCAACTATTAATACGTTACAAACCGTTGCCATCTTTGTAGGTTACTTCTTTGCACCTTATTTGGCTAAGAAGTTAGGTTCAATTATGACGATTGCGATCAGTACAATCATTTGTGTACCATTAATGTTAGTAATGGCCAATGCCAAGATGCTCGGAACGGGTGCCGCTTTATTTGCAGTTGTAGGCACAATTTTATTCTTCCGTTCAGGCCTTGCAAATGCCTCTATGCCTGTACAACAAGAAGTACAAATGATTTTAGTAGATAAGGATATGCGTCCTGCTTTTAGTGCGGTAATTGAAATTGCATTGTCAGTTGTTGGCGTCATCGATGGATTATTTACTGAATTCTATCTTTTGAAGACGCAACAAGGTTATGCCAATGCTTATATTATTGCGGCTGCATTATATATTGTGTCAGGAGTTGTATTGATTCTCGTATTTGCTAAAAAGTATAATCGGATTTTGCGTGATAGTCATGCATCTGAAGAATCCAAATAATAAAAAAATAAAAAATGGAGCTTAGCCCCATTTTTTATTGGTTTAAAACTGATTGTAATTTAGTAGTAAGCATGTCGATTGCCACATCATTTTCTCCGCCTTCTGGCACAATGATGTCAGCGTAACGCTTAGTTGGTTCGATAAATTGATTGTACATTGGTTTTACCGTACCAAGGTATTGGTTGATAACTGAATCAAGTGAACGGCCGCGTTCCTGCATGTCACGTTCAAGACGACGGATAAAACGAATGTCGTCATCAGTATCAACGTAAACCTTGATATCCATTAAGTTACGGATGTCTTCGTTAAATAAAACTAAGATACCTTCTAGAATAATGATGTCGGCAGGTTCAACGTGAATGGTTTCATCACTTCTTGTGTGAGCAGTGAAATCATAAGTTGGCATTTCAATTGGCTTTCTGTGCATCAATTGATTAAGTTGTGCTTCAAGCAGTGGCATATCAAAAGCGTCAGGGTGATCGTAGTTGATCTTCATCCTTTCTTTCATTGGTACGCCGGTATTGTCCTTATAATAAGAATCTTGCGTCATGATCATAATGCGGTCATGATCATTGTCGTTAATGTTGTCTGCAATCTCGTGGGCAATGGTAGTTTTGCCACTTCCTGAACCACCAGCAATTCCGATAATAACGGGTTTTTCAAGTTTTCCCATAGATAACTCCTTTATTTTTCTACATATCAATAACATTTTAAAGCATTTTCCGAATATTAACAGTAAAAATTTGCATTAAAAACGGATTCATCCGTAAATGTAAAAATATTACTTGCTTTTTTAAGCAAAATACTGTTAAATACATATAAAGAAATTAAAAAGCTATGAAAAAGAAGAGTAGATAGTCCATTCTTACAGTGAATTGGCGTTAGTGGGAAGCCAGTAGACCCTGAATTATTGAATAACACTTTTAGCAGCTCGCCGAACTAACAATTCTTATAGTAGGTTGAGACGTCTCCGGTACGTTACCACGCCGGTAAAGCATGATTGTGCTTTATGAGGAGGTCTATTTTTGATAGACAATTTGGGTGGTACCGCGGAAAGCTTTCGTCCCTGCACAAGGGATGAAGGCTTTTTTTATACTCAAAAGAGCCATAGTCATTTCTTGAAACAAATTCGTAAAAAGCTAAATTGAAATTGCTTTCATTTGACAATTGAAAGATATTTTTACTCAAAAGCGAATAAAAATAGTAAATTTATGTAAAAATGTATCATTTTAGCTTGAATATAGGTTTAGTTTTGCCTTAAAAAAAGGTAGAATAATATTATTACAAAAAATGGAGGAAAGATAGAAACCATGACAGCAATTATTGAATTTAAGCATGTTAACAAATACTACGGAAAACTTCATGCATTGAAAGATATTAACTTGAAAATTGATGAAGGCCAAGTGGTTTCAATTATTGGTCCATCAGGCTCTGGTAAGAGTACTTTAATTAGAACAATGAACGGCTTAGAACCAATCAACAGTGGACAACTTATTGTGACTGGTCATGACTTAGCCGATAAAAAGACAGACATTAACAAGATTCGTAAAAACGTCGGCATGGTGTTCCAACACTTCAATCTTTACAACAACCACACCGTACTTGAAAATGTTATGCTCGCTCCTAAGATCGTTTTGAAGCGTCCAGACGACGAAAACCGTAAGATTGCCATGCAATACCTTGAAAGAGTAGGTATGGCTGATAAGATCAATTCTTACCCACGTCAATTGTCAGGTGGTCAACAACAACGTGTTGCCATCGCTAGATCACTTGCCATGGATCCAAAAGTTATTTTGTTTGACGAACCAACTAGTGCCTTGGACCCAGAAATGATCGAAGATGTTCTTGAAGTTATGCGCTATGTTGCTGAACAAGGTATCACTATGGTTGTGGTTACTCACGAAATGGGCTTTGCTAGAAAAGTAAGTAATCGTTTGATCTTCTTTGATCAAGGTCACATTTTAGAAGACCGTGATCCAGGTGAATTCTTCGATCATCCAAATACTGAACGTGCACGTCAATTCTTAAGCAAGATTATTTCTAAAGACTAAGGTGGCGTGCCATGAAAAAATTAAGAAAATATCTTTTCTTACCTTTACTAGTGCTGCTGGCTTTCACTTTATCAGCCTGTGGCCATAAGGATCAGAATGTTTACCAAAAGGTAGAAGCAAATAAGCATATTGTTTGGGGCGTTAGAGCAGATACCAGATTGTTTGGTTTGACCAACGTTAAGACCGGTAAGATCGAAGGTTTTGAAATGGACCTGGCTAAGGCTTTAACTAAGCAAATGTTAGGTAAAAAGGGTACTGCAAGTTTTGTTACTACTACTGCCAACACTAGAATTCCACTTCTTAAAAACGGTAACGTGGACGCGGTTTTAGCAACTATGACCATTACGCCAGAGCGTGCTAAACAAGTAACCTTCAGTAAGCCATACTTCCCAGCTGGTTCATCTTTGCTTGTACCCAACAATAGCAAAATTACCAACGTTAAAGATTTGAATAATAAAACTGTACTTGCCGTAAAAGGAACTACTGCAGTTGATGATGTGCATAAGTCAGCACCAAAGGCACGTGTGCTTCAATATGATGACTATGGTCAAGCGATGTCAGCACTTAAGGCTAACCAAGGTGTGGCTTTGACTACTGATAATGGTCTTCTTGCTGGTATCGCCCAAGAAAACAAGGGCTACAAGTTAGTCGGCGGTGTTTATAGTGATGCTCCTTATGGTATCGCTGTTGACAAGGGTCAAACTGACATGGCAAATCACATTGACAAGGCTCTTAAGCAGCTTCAAGCAAATGGTACTTACAACCGTTTGCTCAAGAAGTGGTTCGCAGGAATTCCTGGTTTTAGTCTTAAGGGGGTATTGAAATAATGTGGCAAATTATTACCAATAACTGGGGTGTTTTTTTGACAGGTTTTTGGAATACTATTTTATGTAGTACCATAGCCCTGGTATTCAGTTTGATTTTGGGTGTGTTCTTCGCTCTGCTTGAAGTAGCTCCGCCAAAATTTGGCCGCGTGATTGCTAAGATTTACATCGCAATTTTCCGTAACATTCCATTGCTAGTTATCGTAATGATCTTTTACTTGATCGTTCCGCGTTACATCGTTAAGTTGTCAGGTTTCCAAGCCGGTACAATTGGTTTAACACTTTATACTTCAGCCTTTATCGCTGAAACAGTGCGTGCCGGTATTAACTCAATCGGTGAAGGTCAAATGGAAGGTGCCCGTTCAAACGGTATGACTTATGTGCAAGCAATGCGTTACGTTATCTTGCCTCAAGCCATGAAGATCGTGATCCCACCACTTGGCAACCAATTTGTAAACTTAGTTAAAAACTCTTCAGTTTTGGCCTTTGTAGCTGGTTTTGACTTGATGTATCAAGCACAATTGATCGCATTTTCAACTTTCCAAACCATTGATACATATATTATTGTAGGTCTTTTCTACTTGATCTTGACTTTGCCACTCAGCTACTACATGCGTCATCTAGAAAAGAAATTGGCTAAATAGGAAGGGGATAGAAAATGGAAACTTTTATTCATGCTTATTCATGGGTCGATATCCGCTTCTTATTACAAGGTCTTTGGGTAACGATTTATGTATCACTTATTTCAATTGCGCTTAGTTTTGTAGTGGGTTTGATCTTAGGTTTGATCCGCTACATGAAGATTAAATATCTTTCAGCAATCGTTGGCTTTATCATTGATATTATCCGTAACTTGCCATTGCTTTTGATCATCTTCTTTACCTACTTTGGTTTGCCACAATTAGGTATTGTCACGAATCCAACGTCGGCTTCGATTACGGCTTTGGTAATCTTCGAAGGTGCAATGTTGGCCGAAATCGTTCGTTCAGGTATCGGTTCAGTTGATCCAGGTCAAATGGAAGGTGCCCGTTCAAACGGTATGTCTTATGGCCAAGCAATGTATCACGTTGTCATGCCACAAGCTTTGCACAACATGATTCCTGCACTTTTGTCACAGTTCGTATCACTGGTTAAGGATACTTCACTTGCAACGATCATCGTGTTGTCAGAACTTCTTTACCACGCACAAATCATCTACAGTCAAAACACGACTTACTTGATTCCGATGTACGTGATCATCGCTGTAATGTACTTCATCATCTGCTTCTGCTTATCACAAGTGGCCAACTACTTACAAAAGAAGTACAACAATTAGTGGTTATAATCTTATTCAAAAAACTAACTCATGCTACTATGGTGGTAAGGGTTAGTTTTTTTATTAGGAAAAATATTATGGGCGTAAATGAACAATTAACCGACCGTGAACGGGTCGAATTAACTAAGAAATCTTATGAATATTTGCAATTAGGCGATAGCATAACGATTGGCCAATACCATGTTGGCGTTGTTTGCCGGGTAGAACATGCTAAAGACGGGATGAGTGCGTTCGTCATTAGTAATCTTAGTGAAATTACGATCCTGTTTAAGGGATCTTATGGCATCAAAAAAGGCACGCCGCAGACTTGGCGTGATGAATGGTTTAAGACGAATATCCCGATTTTAAGAGCGATGCTATCAAACGAAAGACGCATTCCGAGTCAGTTGAAGACGGCCAGTAAGTTCTTGAATCATGTGATTAGTCAATTTAAAGGAAGCAGATTCTATATTTATGGCCATTCACTGGGATCAATTAACGCACAGTTTGCTTTGGCTAATTGCAGTCATCCGGAGGTGATAGCGGCAGCTTATTTGTATGAAGGTACCAATATTTGGTTATTGCTTACACCGAAGGAGAGAAGACGTGTAGTACAGATGCGCGAACGGATTTTTAACTATGTGGATATTTATGATCCGGTAACTTTGGGCATTACGGAAACGCACCATATGGTTGGTAAGTTATGCTATGTTGATAGTGAGCCAATGCAGCCGATTAAGCAGCACATGTGGGGCGGCTACCAGTTTAATCCGGATGGCAGCTTGAAGTTGCGTAAGATTGACCAGGCGTTTTTAGCAGAAAGCCGCAGTGAGCATAAGCTGCTTAGCCGGTCGGGTGAATTGACGGACTTTATCGAAAAAATCAGCTCTAGCGATGAGATTAAGAAGATGGCAACGGAGAAGATAGATGAGCTGACGAAGCGTTATCCAGATCATAAGAGTCTGGTGAAGTTGGCTGAACTATTTAAGAATGAATTGTTAAAGGATGAAGATAAGTGAAACTAGATGAATTAGCAGCAAAGCAAGTAATTAATGATAAAGTGATTGATCATTTCGATGAAGATTTTTATGGCGACTTTTATGATTTCTTCGTGAACTTTATGAAGTTCAAGGAATTGACGGGGCAAATGAAGAAGGACCCTGATGAGGTGGAGTTTGTCTTTTATTTGAAGAACGATGATGATCATTATGGTTATAAGTTGGTTTTTGATCATGATTTACGGTTTTTGTCCGAGGAGTCGGATATTAGTGCTGCAGTGCTTGGAGCAGAGTCGGTGGAAGATTTTGAGAAGAGTAGGGATGCGGCGATTAAGGAGTTTGCACAGAAGTTTAGTGCGGAGAATCAGCATGATTTGATTCAGAATTTTAATGTGGAGATTGGTAAGCTCTTTGATCAGTATGATTTGGGTAAGGATAATACTTGCTATGTGTTGAGGTAGAAAATATTTCCCAGTAGTGGGAATTTTGCAGACTAAATTTGGATTTAATGGTTTAATTTAAAGTAGGCTTTGAGTGAATAATTCAGAGTCCGACATTCTGACCACATAAAAAAGGGCATCCCTTCTTTCCTTGGGGGATGTCCTTTTAATTATCTAAATTAGTCTATCTTTATTGCTTCCAAGAAGCGTCAAGCTTAGCCTTACCAGTCTTAATATCACTGGTCCAGTTTTGACCCTTGCTTGCCTTAGCCAAAATATTTTGCATATTTACATTAACTTGGTCATATGCAGTAATTGAGTTCTTAGTTACAGGTAAGAAGTAAAGCTTCTTTGAAGTCTTAGACAAAATTGCAGGAATCTTGCTGTTCTTAGCTTGTTGGTAAGCTGAGTCGTTCAAAGCAGCAGTGTTAACTGGCATGTAACCAGTTTGCTTTGCCCAGTAAAGTTGTGATGACTTAGAAGTTAAAAACTTAAGGTACTTGAATGCGGCAGCCTTTTGCATTGCGCTAGCCTTCTTGAACATGTAGATGTCAGTACCTTGTTGTACATTCATTTGACTTGGACGAGCAGCTACGCCGTAAACGTAACCCTTCTTAAGACCTTGCTTAAGGTAGGCTTCGTTAGCAGTTGAACCGATGAACATGGCAACTTGACCATTGTTAAATGGAGTTGACATGTACTTTTGTGTACCAGCTTGCATGAAGTAGCCAGCCTTAACACCATTTGCGTAGTAGTTAATAGTCTTAACAGAATCCTTAGCCGCAAAGTTCAAGTTCTTGTTGAAGTCCTTGCCGTAAGTTTCCTTCATTTGCATCATGTAGTAGTTGTTAAGTGCGTCAAAGCCCATACCGCGAACCTTGTGGTGACTCTTACGGTAGATTTCAGCAGATGCACTAGCAAGTTGACTCATGTTAGTTGGAACCTTAACACCATACTTATCAAGCAAAGTCTTGTTGTAGAAAAGTACTTCAACAGACTTGTTAAATGGTACACCGTATTGAGTACCGCCAATGTTGGCACCATCCCAAAGTGCCTTCTTAATCCCACTGTTCTTGTATGAGCCCCAGCCGACTGACTTGTTGTTAACGTATGGAGTTAAGTTAACAAGCATGTTGTTCTTAGCCGCATTGTAAAGCCAACCTGGGTAAGCTTGCGTAATAGTTGGCAAGTCCTTTGGTGATTGCAAACCTGAAACAAGCTTTGCTTGCAAGTCAGAGTAGTTACCACCTTGGCTTTGTAACTTAATATGAATGTTAGGATTTTTCTTTTCAAAGTCATTAGTTAACTTCTTTAAAGCACTTTGAGAAGTACCAGTTAATGAGTACCAAAAGTTAATCGTTGTCTTCTTGCTGATCTTAGTAGGAATCTTAGAAGAACTCTTAGAACTACTATTGTTGTTTGAACAAGCACTAAGACTGGCAACTGCTAAAACGGAAGCTCCAATTAGTGCCATTTTTTTGTAAAATTTCATTTTTTCTGCCTTTCGCTTTTTTACATTTCAAAGGTAGTTTACCATAGATAAGCGTACTATTCACAGATAAAATATAATATTGTTCATAATTGACACCGAAATATAATGATTCTAATATTGAAAGTAAGTAAATATTTTTAGCAGGTGGAAAATATGGACAAAAATCCTTTAGTATATGAATATTCAATCGGTAAACGTAAGCCTTATGATTATGATTATGGTAATCGTCAGGGTAACCAAAATGCAGGTTGCCCCTTCTGTGACGTTGCACATTTAACCAATATCTATGAAAAAGATGGGGATAAAATTTGGTTAAAGAATAAATATCCAACTTTACAGGATACTGACCAAACAATTCTGATTGAATCAAGCGATCACCAAGGTGATATTTCAACTTATACACGCGAAGACAATCAAGAATTAATGAAGTTTGGACTGAAATGTTTTCAAAAGATGAATAACTCAGGCCGCTATGAAAGTGTTCTTTGGTATAAAAACTTTGGTCCTAAATCTGATGGTTCTTTAACGCATCCCCACATGCAGATTGTTGGGCTTTACCATAAAGATGGCTATCACGATATTGGACCTGACAATTTCAAAGGCTTTGAGGTTGGTCGATCTGGTTCAGTAGAAATGAATCTTTCAGCTTATCCGATTCAAGGCTATCAAGAAGTAAATATCTTAACTCAAGATAATACCAATTTAGAAACGTGGGCAGATTTAATCCAAAAAGGTGCGCAATATATGCGTTCTGTTTTGTCACACGGTGTAGATTCATACAACTTATTCTTTTATCCGATTAATGATGGCAAAGGAACTTGCTGCAAGATTATTCCACGTTTTTATGCCTCACCATATTTTGTTGGCTATAAGATCTCGCAAGTCGATGATTCCGATACTTTAAAATGGGAAGCAGAGCGACTTAAGGGCTTCGTCAATGGCGGTATTTTACATTAAAATGTCAAAAAACGCATTAGCGAGATTGAATGCGTTTTTTTGATATAATTGAAATGATTAAATACATTTCTAAGAAGGGATGCTCATGAAGAAGATTGTAGTTATAGGTTCAAGCAATGTTGATACTACATTGCACGTAAAGGACTTTCCAAAACCAGGTGAAACAATTAATGCCACAGAAATAACCTCTGCTGGTGGTGGTAAAGGTGCAAACCAAGCTATCGCTGCAGCTAAAAGTGGCGCAGAGACTTATTTTATTAATCGTGTCGGTGAAGACAGCGAAGGCGGTTATATCACCCATCAATTGAAGAGCTATGGCGTTGACACTACCTATGTTCAAACCACGATGGGAAGCAAGACCGGTCATGCTTATATCACGCTTAATGAAGCAGGACAAAATGATATCATTATTGATCATGGCGCTAACTATGAATTAACTGTAGAGGATATTCAGGCTGCTAGTGATTTGTTTAAAGATGTAGATTGTGTGATTGCTCAATTCGAGACCCCACTTGAAGCAACAATTGAGGCTTTCAAGTTGGCTAAAAAGGCAGGAAAAATCACAATTTTAAATCCTGCACCTGCTATTGATAAGATTCCGGAAGAATTGTTGCAATACACAGATATTATTACGCCAAATGAAACTGAAAGTGCCAAGATTACGGGCATCCAAATAAAGGATAATTCAACTTTGGCAACGAATGCTGAAAAGTTGCATCTTCTTGGCGTAAAAAATGTAGTAATTACGTATGGTGATAAAGGTGCCTATATCTCATCTGCAGATATTGAAACTTTGGTACCAGCTTACAAGGTTAAGGCAACTGATACCACTGGTGCAGGCGATACCTTTATTGGTTACTTGGCAAGCAATTTAAAAGCAGACTTGTCCAACTTTGAAGAAGCCGCTAAAATTGCTAGTCGTGCTTCATCAATTGCCGTTCAACGTTTAGGTGCCCAACCTTCAATTCCTACTGCCAAAGAAGTAGAAAATGCAATGGAGGACGATGAATAATGGATAAAACAGAACAAGATCGCTTGAAAAAAGAAGCTGCTGAGAAGGCAGCAAGCATGGTAAAATCTGGCATGATTTTAGGCGTAGGTACTGGTTCAACCGTTGCTTTCTTTATTGATGCCTTAGGCAAGTGCAAGGATAATGATGGCTTAAAGTTAAAAGCAATCGTTACTACCAGTAATAGAAGTAAAAAGCAACTTGAAGACTTAGGCTTTAAAGTTAGTGAATTAGCTGATGTTGATCAAGTTGATTTAACTGTTGATGGTTCTGATCGTGTTGCTAACAACTTAGACGGAATTAAGGGCGGCGGTGGTGCCTTAACCCTTGAAAAGAATGTTGCCATTAATTCTAAAAAGATTATCTGGATTGTGGATGAATCAAAACTTGTCCACAGATTAAGTGGATTTCCTTTGCCAGTTGAAGTATTGCCTATTTCTTGTGAACAAAACTTTAAGCGTTTTAAGCAAGAAGGCTTGAAGCCACAATGGCGAATGGATGGCGATAAGCGTTACATCACGCACTATGGCAACTACATTATTGATTTGGTTGCCGATCCAGTTCCAGCACCACATGGTTTAGCCGATTATCTTGACCATACTGTAGGTGTAGTTGAACATGGCTTATTCCTTGATATGTGTGATGAGGTAATCATTGCTCATAGCGACGGCACAATTGAAGATAAGATTAAATAATAATTTTTAGCAAAAATGGTTAACTTTAACCATTTTTTATTTTGTTTTTTTAATATCTTTTGTTAAAAATATATTTTTATTGTAAACACTGGATTAATTATCTATACTAGTGAAGATTTTATTTTTAATGAAAAACGCCCGAAAATCCCCGTATTTTAATGCGGGGATGGATAGGGCCAAGCTGACCTAGCAGTCAGCTTTTTTTATTCTAAAAATAGAGACATACGTTCGACTTCCCTG
>NZ_NFKZ01000079.1:0-570 GCF_002160635.1 Lactobacillus gallinarum | reverse complement strand
TCATTTCTAGGAACTTGCTTATTCTTTTTTGCCATCTTTTTCACCGCCTTTCTGATTTAAGGTGCTTTCTATAAGCTTACGTTCCACTCGTCTATGAGAATATTCTCTCATAGAGAAGCAATGCAGTAGGCTGATAATTTCTTCAAACAGCTCTTCTTCATCAGTCTTAGGATTCAGCTCATTTGAGATAGTTTCAATCGCTGTCCCGTAGTTTTTAAACAAGTATTCAAATAGCTCAAACCCTACACGACTCAATCTATCTTGATGAGTAATGATTACTCTTTCAACTTTGCCTGCCAAAACTAAGTCTAATAATTTAAAGAACTGTTTTCGATTTTTAAAAGAGATGCCACTGGCAATATCTGAAAAGGAATTATCGACATGATAGCCTTTATTTTCAGCGAAATCACGTAATTCTTGCATTTGATTAGCTAAATCATGTTTTTGCTTATAAGTAGAAACACGACCATAGAGAATAGTCTGACGAGGAGTATGTTTATTTTTAAACAACCAAACCGAATCATCGTCAAACTCAAATTGACCTGTTGGCTTTTGAACAGCTTTAATAAA
>NZ_NFKZ01000078.1:0-695 GCF_002160635.1 Lactobacillus gallinarum | reverse complement strand
GTAGTCGCCAATAACGAGTTATTGGCTAAGCCCAGGAATATTCGTGATGCTTATAACTTTTTGCGTGTTAAAGAAATTGATAGCCTTGCCCTTGCCAATGCGATTCAGAACTACCAGAAAGCTTGGAGCAACTATCGCAAGATTGGTCATGGAATCCCAACTTTCCATAAAAAACGCAGCGACTGGTCATACCAAACCAACTGTCAGTATCCTAAGCAAAAAGAAGCTTTTCTTGATAACGGGACAGCTAGATTTATTGATGCTAAACATATTAAACTGCCTAAACTGGGTATCGTCCGCATTGCTGGTTTTAGAAGGCTAATCAAAGAGCGTTTGCTTAACCACATCCCAACTAGAATTGGCACAGTCACGATTAAAAAGACCGCTGACGAGCAATTCTACTTATCAATGCAATTAGGCAGCGATATTGCCTTTGTTAAAGCCTTGCCTAAGACACAAAGTCAAATTGGCATTGACCTTAACCTTGATAATTTCTTAACAGCATCTAACGGAGCAATGGTTGCTAATCCACGATTTTATCGTAAAGCCAAAAAGAAGCTTGCCCTTGCCCAACGCGTCTTGTCTCGCAGGCAGCGCCGGGCTAAAAAAGAAGGACGCAATTTGCGGCTAGCAAAAAACTATCAAAAGCAGCGTTTAGTTGTAGCTAAACTGCACGACAAGATCAGAAGACAGCG
>NZ_NFKZ01000077.1:0-712 GCF_002160635.1 Lactobacillus gallinarum | reverse complement strand
TTTTGGTCAAAGACTTAGGAATAATCAAAAGCTGACCATCTTCATAATTGAAATGGCCTACGTTTATATCTACCCCGGTCGCTTTGCCTGTTTTCTTTTTGACTTCGAACCTATCTTTGGGGATCTTATATGGAATTGCCACATAATACCTATCCCTTACTCGATAGAAAGACATTGTTCCTGTAGGATAATCAAAAGGCTTTTCTGACAATTTTATTGGTTGCCAATTTGCTTTCAACCCTTGAGGCTTTTCCAAAACCAGCTTGCCATTAACAATTCTAGCTTGGTCGCTCTTGAAGCCTTGCTTGGGAGCCCGCTTAGATTTGAATTTAGGCTTGCCCCAATCTTTTTGAGCCTTATTGAAAAAATTTTGCCAGGCTTTGCCCAAATCCTGTACAGCTAGCTGCAATAGATGGGCTGAATAGCTAAATTGCCAGTCTTCTTTTTCTGCCACTAGTTTATTCCTGATGGCTTTCCAATTAGGTGCAGGATAGCTGGCAAGCATTTCTTCTTGTTCGGCAGTAAATTTGCGTTGACTCTTGGGCTTTCGTAGTTCAGCTTTGATCTCTTTATCAAGCATCAGCTGCCTAATATCGTATTCGTCATTCCACAAAGCCAAGGCTTCATTCCAGCAGAATCTCCGATAATCGCAATTGCGATCAAAAACAGCCTTCATCTGTTTGTTGGGAAACAGCTCATAGGATTTGGTTTT
>NZ_NFKZ01000076.1:0-757 GCF_002160635.1 Lactobacillus gallinarum | reverse complement strand
TTATCCGTTTTGGCTTTAAGTTCTTTCAAGAATTTTGTGCTTGGCATGACTGTAAGATAATCGTCTTAAACAATGAGGATACTTCGCCAGATAAGGAGCTAGTGGAAGACTTAATTAGCGTTATTCATGTTTTTTCATGCCGTCTTTATGGACTGAGAAGGTATAAAAACAAAATAAAGAACGATCCTAATTTAAAAGAATAAGCGATGCATCTATAAAAGGAGGTGGATAAAATGCCAGAATACTATATAAAAACCAAATCCTATGAGCTGTTTCCCAACAAACAGATGAAGGCTGTTTTTGATCGCAATTGCGATTATCGGAGATTCTGCTGGAATGAAGCCTTGGCTTTGTGGAATGACGAATACGACATTAGGCAGCTGATGCTTGATAAAGAGATCAAAGCTGAACTGCGAAAGGCCAAGAGTCAACGCAAATTTACTGCCGAACAAGAAGAAATGCTTGCCAGCTATCCTTCGCCTAATTGGAAAGCCATCAGGAATAAACTAGTGGCAGAAAAAGAAGACTGGCAATTTAGCTATTCAGCCCATCTATTGCAGCTAGCCGTACAGGATTTGGGCAAAGCCTGGCAAAATTTTTTCAATAAGGCTCAAAAAGATTGGGGCAAGCCTAAATTTAAATCTAAGCGGGCTCCCAAGCAAGGCTTCAAGAGCGACCAAGCTAGAATTGTTAATGGCAAGCTGGTTTTGGAAAAGCCTCAAGGGTTGAAAGCAAATTGGCAACCAATAAAATTGTC
>NZ_NFKZ01000075.1:0-808 GCF_002160635.1 Lactobacillus gallinarum | reverse complement strand
GCATTCCAATCACGAATATGGTGCGTTCGACAGATTGGACAAGTCCATTCCCGATCCTTAAGGGTTAATTTCTTATAACCGTTTTGCCCCATAATACTGCCACATTGATGGCATCTTTGAGTGGTGTACTTAGGATCAATTGTTAGAAATTCTTTGCCATATATATCTGCCTTATAAGCCAGCATGTTCAGGAAACTACGCCAGCCAACATCAGAAATGGCTTGAGACAAGGCATGATTCTTTAACAGATTTCTGCTTCTTAGTTCCTCGGCAACTACTAAATCGTGGTTTTTGATTAGTGCAGTTGAGAGTACTTGTAAGAAGTCATTACGCTGTCTTCTGATCTTGTCGTGCAGTTTAGCAACTATTAGACGCTGTTTTTGATAGTTTTTTGCTAGCCGCAAATTGCGTCCTTCTTTTTTAGCCCTGCGCTGTCTGCGAGACAAGACGCGTTGGGCATGGGCAAGCTTCTTTTTGGCTTTACAGTAAAAACGTGAATTGGCAACCATTGCTCCGTTAGATGCTGTTAAGAAATTATCAAGGTTAAGGTCAATGCCAATTTGACTTTGCGTCTTAGGCAAGGCTTTAACAAAGGCAATATCGCTGCCTAATTGCATTGATAAGTAGAATTGCTCGTCAGCGGTCTTTTTAATCGTGACTGTTCCAATACGAGTTGGAATATGATTAAGCAGACGCTCTTTGATTAGCCTTCTAAAACCAGCAATGCGGACGATACCCAGTTTAGGCAGTTTAATATGTTTAGCATCAATAAATCTAGCTGTCCCGTTATCAAGAAAAGCTTCTTTTT
>NZ_NFKZ01000074.1:0-966 GCF_002160635.1 Lactobacillus gallinarum | reverse complement strand
GAATTCACCAACGAACTCATCGATGCTGGTGGCATCAAATTTAGCTTTAAAGCGTCTAGAGAGCATTCTCAAAAAGACAGCATAATGCTTCAATGGATTGCGCTGATAGCAGTTTTTGCGACGCTTCTCATAATAAATCTGTGCAGTATCAGCGTAATAGTGCTCATACAATAAATAGCTGCTGTCTCTTTGCAGGACGCTTCCGCGTTTGATTTCGCGACTGATTGTCGACTTATGGCAGCCAACTTCTTGAGCGATAACAGTACGGGAAGTTATGCCGGAATCCAGCATTGCTTGAATTTGTCCACGTTGTACGCTGGTTAATTGATGATAGTGCTTAGAAATGCTAGAATTTGAATTGGTCATGAAGATCTTCCTTTCTTGATTTTTCGTCACTTCAAGTTTAGGTCTTCATGGCCTTTTTGTTTAACACTTAGTGTTGCACTTCAATTTTAAATCCGGGTAAAAAAAGCAAAATAAAAAAATTGAAAAAAAGCCTTGCATTTTAGATTAATATCTATTAATATTAAATACGTTGTGATTGAGGGATCACATCGATGACTTAAAAGTTTTAAAAGATAAAAAAGTTCTTGACTTTTAAAACTTGTTTAGTTATTATAATAAAGTGCTCTTCGGTAAGAGACATGACCCGTTGGTCAAGTGGTTAAGACACGGCCCTTTCACGGCCGTAACATGGGTTCAAATCCCGTACGGGTCATTTACCATTTTAATATATTTTGGTACTTACAGCTAATGGAGGATTACCCAAGTGGCTTAAGGGGACGGTTTTGAAAACCGTTAGGCGGTTCTGCCGCGCGTGGGTTCAAATCCCACATCCTCCTTATATTATCGCGGGATGGAGCAGTCTGGTAGCTCGTCGGGCTCATAACCCGAAGGTCGTTGGTTCAAATCCAGCTCCCGCAATTTGGTCCATTGGAGCAGTGGTTTATCTCGCCTCCCTGTCAC
>NZ_NFKZ01000073.1:0-995 GCF_002160635.1 Lactobacillus gallinarum | reverse complement strand
AACATCAGAAATGGCTTGAGACAAGGCATGATTCTTTAACAGATTTCTGCTTCTTAGTTCCTCGGCAACTACTAAATCGTGGTTTTTGATTAGTGCAGTTGAGAGTACTTGTAAAAAGTCATTACGCTGTCTTCTGATCTTGTCGTGCAGTTTAGCTACAACTAAACGCTGCTTTTGATAGTTTTTTGCTAGCCGCAAATTGCGTCCTTCTTTTTTAGCCCTGCGCTGCCTGCGGGATAATACTCGTTGAGCGTGAGCCAGTTTCTTTTTGGCTTTACGATAAAATCGTGGATTAGCAACCATTGCTCCGTTAGATGCTGTTAAGAAATTATCAAGGTTGAGATCTATTCCAATTTGACTCTGTGTTTTAGGCAATTCCTCGACAAAAGCAGTATCGCTGCCTAACTGCATAGACAGGTAGAATTGGTCATCAGCGGTCTTTTTTATCGTCACTGTCCCAATTCTAGTTGGGATATGATTAACCAGACGCTCTTTGATTAGCCTTCTAAAGCCGGCAATGCGGACAACGCCTAGCTTAGGCAATTTAATATGCTTAGCATCAATAAACCTAGCCGTCCCGTTATCAAGATAGGCTTCTGACTGCTTAGGATATTGACAGTTGGTCTGATATGACCAGTCGCTGCGTTTTTTGTGAAAAGTCGGAATTCCATGACCAATCTTGCGATAGTTGTTCCAAGCCTTCTGGTAGTTCTGAATCGCATTGGCAAGGGCAAGGCTATCAATTTCTTTAACACGCAAAAAGTTATAAGCATCACGAATATTCCTTGGCTTAGCCAATAACTCGTTATTGGCGACTACTTCTTCTGCCAGCTTAGTCTCATAATTATTAAGAATAGAAAAGGCAAAAGGCATTGTTTGATATTGTCTAACAGCTAAGTAGTGCTTAGCATGATAATTGCTTCGATTGCGTCCTACATAAGAGTTGTAGACAAAGCGTTGCGCATCATAGTTCAACTTAATGATTTTCTTTTGCT
>NZ_NFKZ01000072.1:0-1072 GCF_002160635.1 Lactobacillus gallinarum | reverse complement strand
TACGGTGGCGAAAGCAAGAAGGATACACCTGTTCCCATGCCGAACACAGAAGTTAAGCTTCTTAACGCCGAAAGTAGTTGGTGGGCAACTGCCTGCGAGGAAAGGAAGCTGCCGTGCTCTTTTTTAATATTCCGGCTTAGCTCAGTTGGTAGAGCGCTTGACTGTTAATCAAGATGTCGTCAGTTCGAGTCTGACAGCCGGAGTAAGGAGAGAGAAGGAAGCCTAGCTTCCTTTTTTTGTTTAAGAGGAAAAGATGAAAAAAGGGGAGATCATGAACGCTTGGTCTCCTCTTTTTTGCTTGCCCCTTCTTATTAAGATCTTATCTTAATAAAATCCAATGAGGTCAACTTGAGTAAATATTGGGTACTGACCGCTTTGTCTGAGATAGGATGCTAGTCGTAATGAATGAGTCACTAAGAAGTTTTAGGGAAGGTTAAGTTGAATTATCTGCTTAAACCGCTTTGATCAAGCATGAAAAATTTGGCATTTAGATAATTAGTACGAAGCTTACCTTTATAAGAAAAAATAAAGAATCTTCTTGAAGATTGCTGGTTGAGTTGATTATTAACATTTTTGTATACGTTTAAATTCATATTGAACATAAATATATCGGATACCGAATAAGCTAATCATAATTGAGCCTAAGTCTATCTGCATAATTTTCTAACTGAGATCTTTGAATTACTTAGTTGTAATGCAAGGTACTGAGGAAACTTGGCGATAAGTGTAGTGAAGAAAATAAAAGCGTGAAATTGAAATATTATTTGCCAATGCTGCTGCAATTTTAGTGTGGTGTTAAATATTTTGACAAAAAATTGAAAAAGTGTTTTGCAAATAAAGTTCGGTAATTGTAAGCTAAATCGATAATATAAGACTAGAATAAATAAAAAGCTGTTAAAAAGAAAAGCATAAAAGAGAAGCTGGGTTACAACACATCCATGTGTTTCATGAATAACTCGAACAAAAGAGGGATTTGCCAAAAAAGAGAAAGTAGGGTAAATTAATAAAGTCGTCTTGAGAGATGACGAAGAGCTCGAGAGCTTTAAAAAAGTTTTTGAAAAAAAGACTTGCA
>NZ_NFKZ01000071.1:0-1126 GCF_002160635.1 Lactobacillus gallinarum | reverse complement strand
GTGACAGGGAGGCGAGATAAACCACTGCTCCAATGGACCAAATTGCGGGAGCTGGATTTGAACCAACGACCTTCGGGTTATGAGCCCGACGAGCTACCAGACTGCTCCATCCCGCGATATTAATATACATATGTAATGGACCTTGTAGGACTCGAACCTACGACAGGACGGTTATGAGCCGTCTGCTCTAACCAACTGAGCTAAAGGTCCAAGTTTACAATATAGCGGCGGGGGGGATCGAACCCTCGACCTCCCGGGTATGAACCGGACGCTCTAGCCAGCTGAGCTACACCGCCAAAAATGTAACTAATACCATTTAGATACAATCGGGAAAACAGGATTCGAACCTGCGACCCCCTGGTCCCAAACCAGGTGCTCTACCAAACTGAGCCATTTCCCGTTATATGCGCCCTGAAGGATTTGAACCTTCAACCTTCTGATTCGTAGTCAGACACTCTATCCAGTTGCGCTAAGGGCGCATCATCAATGCCGGGGATCGGAGTCGAACCGATACGGTTGAAACCAACCGCGGGATTTTAAGTCCCGTGCGTCTACCAATTCCGCCACTCCGGCGTGTTGATGAAAGCGGAAGACGGGATTCGAACCCGCGACCCCCACCATGGCAAGGTGATGTTCTACCACTGAACTACTTCCGCAAAATATAAATGCCGATTATACGACTTGAACGTACGACCCCCTGTTTACAAGACAGATGCTCTACCAACTGAGCTAAATCGGCATATTGTCAATATGTGGTTGGCAATACGGGTGGTGGGACTTGAACCCACACGTCCGAAAACACTAGAACCTAAATCTAGCGCGTCTGCCAATTCCGCCACACCCGCAAATTAGGGTCATGAGCCGTGAGGGACTTGAACCCTCGACCCACGGATTAAAAGTCCGTTGCTCTACCAACTGAGCTAACGACTCGATGGAGGATACAGGGCTCGAACCTGTGACCTCCTGCTTGTAAGGCAGATGCTCTCCCAGCTGAGCTAATCCTCCATGAGCACGGCAGCTTCCTTTCCTCGCAGGCAGTTGCCCACCAACTACTTTCGGCGTTAAGAAGCTTAACTTCTGTGTTCGGCATGGGAACAGGTGTATCCTTCTTGCTTTCGCCACCGTA
>NZ_NFKZ01000070.1:0-1147 GCF_002160635.1 Lactobacillus gallinarum | reverse complement strand
TAAGATTCTAAGGTGTCCTGAACCTGACCAAAGCCTTTGTGAATTCGGTTGAAGTAGCGGTCATTGTAACTCATTGCTTGAATGCCAATAAAAGTATCAAGCGACTGTTCAGTCGGAAACTCTGCTTTAGGCTTAGCCTTGCGCTTAATGACGTTGTTAAAAGATTCAATCATGTTGGTAGAGTAAATTGAAGCTCTGATCTGCTTAGGATAATTATAGAAGACCAGCAGGTCCGGCTCGATGTCTTTCAGGTTTCTTATGACATGATTATAACTCTTGTCCCATTTGGCATAGAAGGCATGCAATACATCAACAGCAGCTGCTTTATTGGCTTGCTGGTGAATCTGCTTGAATTCGTTCATAATTGCCTCGCGATCTTCCACGCGTACTTTAGCGCAGATATTACGCATGACATGAACCAAGCAACGCTGGAAATGAGCTTGAGGATAGGTCTTTGCCAGTGCTGTCTTCATGCCCACAACGCCATCTGAAAGAAAAAGCTCTACTTGCTCTAAGCCGCGAGACTTCATGCTTTGGAGCAGCTCCGTCCAGACTTCAATGTTTTCATTGGGCGCAATGCAGTAGTCGATAACTTCCTTGTGGCCATTAGGTTTGATGCCAATGGCAATATAGACAGCTTCACGTTCAAAAGTTTCTCGGCGCAGAGGAACGTAGGTAGCGTCTAGATAAACGCAGAAGAACTTATCGCTAAGCTTACGCTTGTGATAGGCCTCTACCTTGGGGATCATCTGCTTAGAAATATTAGACACTTGAGCTGGACTATAATGACTGCCATACATTTTTTCGATCAAATCAGCTATCTCTCTGGTAGTTACGCCTTTAGAGTAAAGCTTGATGATCATGTTTTCCAACACATCTGCATGCTGCTTGTAGTCAGGCAGCGTGTGCTGATGAAACAGGCCGTTACGGTCTCGTGGCACCTGGATTTCAATTTTGCCAAACTGCGTATCCACCTTGCGAAAGTAGGCACCGTTCCTAGAATTGCCGGTATTCCAGCCGTCTCTTGCATAAGGATCATAACCTAGAAAGGCAGTTAATTCAGCTTCTAACAAGTCATTAACTGCCTGTTGTAGTTCTTTACGCAATAAATCATTAATTTTGTCTTGATTGAATAGAGCTTGAGCAA